>NZ_JBHJUV010000060.1:0-52862 GCF_042268025.1 Streptomyces sp. NPDC056161 | reverse complement strand
CAGCAGGAACTCATCCGCAACCACCAGACGCGCTACCGCGACCAGGTCATACCCACCGCCTGACCGACAGCACCCTCAGAAGATCTGCACCCATCTTGGTTTGAAGGGAACGAGGGCGGCGTGCGTCGGCTGCGTGGGCGGCAGGCCACAAACTGACGGGCCGCTCATCGGTGATGGTCACAGGTGGTCTCCAAGAGGCGGGGTGCCGTCCCACGTAGCGCGGTGGGACGGCACCCCGGAGGGCGGTGTCAGAAGTTTTCGTGGTGCGTGTCGGGAGTGCCTAGGTCTGGCATGAGGTGCGGCCAAACGGCCCCTGCAAACGTGGCCAGTGCCTCCACAGCCGGGCCGCTCATCACGTCCGCGTCGCCGATGGACAGGCCCAGCGCGGCGGTGTCGGCGCTGCGCTTCTCGACGGGTACGAGGTAGTGGCGACCGTGCCGATCGACGACACTGGCAAACCGCTGGTGGACTCGGCCCGGGACGTCCGCCGGGGACGGTATGGAACCGCTGGCCCAGTACCGGCGAATCACCTCGTCGGCCTGCGGGCTGGCGCCCGACGTGATGGCCAGCCCTTCATAGCTCAGAGCTATGGCAACGGCGTTGGCGGTGACGGCTCCGCCGAGCAGGACGGCGGCGTCCGCGAGGGCAGTGATCACCGTGTCCGGCGGGTATTCCTCCCACAGCCTGTCCGGCACTGGGAGCTGCTGGACCGTCAAGCCGCTGCTGCCGTGCCGTTTCAGAACAAGCACTTCGACGGCCTTGCTGTCCTGGTGCGCCTGCATCGACAGGTGCGCCCGGCACGCCTCGACGATCTGGTTCTGTTCGGTGGTGGTCATGATCGTTCCCCGTGCTTTCAGGAGTCGGCTGACGAGCGGGCGGCGCTGGATGCAGCGCGCTTAGCGGTGGGGCGCCTGCGGCGCGTGATGACCGCCCCTTCCCCGGCCGTGTCCTGTTCCTCCGGCTCTGGCTCCGGCCGGGCCTGGGCCCGCTTGCGCGGTATGGCCTTCTTCTTCGGCGGCGCCTTCTCGGCACCCGGCTCGCCGGACTCCTCCGGCTCCTTGCCCTCTTCAAGGCCCGCCGCCGCCCGCAGCCGCTGCGTGGTTTCCTCGGCTTGGCCCACGACGGTCTCGGCGTCGGCCTGTGCCATCTCCTCGTCCACATACACGCCGGACAGATCCTGTGGCGCGGCCATCCGCAAGGAGCCTGCCTCCGCGCACTTGCGGATCATGTGAGAGGCCATCTGCTGCCACATCTTGGCCAGGACGTACTGGCCTTGCTTGCTGTCCCAGTACGTAGGCGCGAACTCGTCCCAACGTGCGGTGAAGGGGAAGCGACTGGCCCCGCGGAGGACGGTGACCTTGACGGCCGCCGGGGGGCCGGAGGCCAGCCAGACACCGTGGGCGCCGCCATCGGCGTCGTAGTAGACGGTGTCCTCGTAGGAGATGCGCTCCCCGGTCCGCTCGGCCGCGCGGTGCGCGATGGTGCGGAAGCCGTCAATGCCCGTCTGGATGGTCCAGTTGACAGGGTTTTCCTCGCGGTCCTCACCGCGGTTCTTGCGGCCGATCATGTAGATCTGGCGGGCGAACGGGTCCAGGCCGGAGCGGACGCAGTAGTGGAAGAACACTGCGAGTCGCGGGCGTGAGGCGTGTTGGAGGCCGGGGCTGATCAGCGACAGGGCGGAGACCTGGCGTTGGTCGAACTCGGTCTGGTCGGCGCGCAGTACGACGGCGCTCGCGGTGATGGCGCGCTCAGGCTGCCTGTCGGTGGGATCCGGTGCCTGGGCAGCGGATGCGATCCCGCCGCCATCCTGGTCGGTGGGCTGGTTCATGGGTGATTCGTCTCCAAGAGGGGTTGTTCAGTCGGTGCGTAGTGCGCGGACCTCGAATGCGGACTCCCACTGCGGGTGACGCTCGATGAGCAGCCGGACGTAGCGGGAGCGGAAGTTGTTGTTGAGGCGGAACTCGTCGCCTTCGGTGGCCATGGCGTAGCGCCAGCGCAGGACTTCGAAGAGCATTCCGATGCCGACGCGGGCGGCGCCGCGCCGGAGGTACTCGGCGGTCAGGCTTTCCAGTGCATGCAGCACCCACGGGTTGAGCCGGTGGAACGCCTCGAACTGCGCCTGGATCGTGCCTGCTTGGCCGTCGGGCTGCCGCACGGTGTGGATCACCAGGCCGGGAATCTCGTCCTGGACGCCTTCCATGCCCCACCACCCCAAGAACGTCTTCAAGTGTTCCACCTATCTTGAGTGGTGGGCGCCCTGCGATCAACCCTGCTTGCGGCAGGTGTTAGCCCGCTTTGTCGCGATCGGGTTCAGGTGCGGCCTGATCGGCCAGACCTTCCATGCGAGCCTCCCGCTCCCCGTTGACGCGGGAGACGTCCGCGAGCATGCGGACGGCGAGAAGGGCATCCGGACTCTCAAGCACGTAGCGCGACAAGGCCAGCTCCAGGACCAGCACTTCCTTCCCCTCCGCGACGGCGACATCGTCGCCGGAGGGCGTCTGCATGAATTGCGCGCCATGCCTCCTATGCGAATTACCCCTTTAGGGGGTGGATTTACCTATATCTTATTCGCATTTGAGCTCTGCGTAAAGAATTTGTGCAGGTCAGGTGCCTTTTCGCGCGTGCCGTCCCCGCGTGAGGACTTCCGAGCCGGGGCCGTTGTAGGTGCCCTCACGCAGAGCAGCCGCCACCTTCTCGTCGATGTCCCAGCGGAGGCTACGTGCGCTCGCGCGCAGCGCGGGCGCATCCTCCAGCACCGTCTCCAGCAGCCACAGCCTCGACCCGGACAGCTGCCAGTCCTCTTCGGGGAAGTTGCCTGCAGCGATACGTGCCGCCAGGGTGCCCTGCGACGGCAGGCGGAACAGCGCGATGATTTCCTGCTGCCCGACGATCGGGGGCAGTTGGTCCAGCGAGTCGGCTTCCCAGCCCTCACCTTGCTCCGCCATCAGCCGTTTCTTGTACCAGAGATCCAGCGCCTTCGGCCTGGCGGTCATCGTGCCGAAACGGCAGGCGAACCCCAGCGGCCAGTACCTCACCCCCGACACGACAAGGGCGGTCGCCGGATCCAGTACACGCCGGCTTGGCGCCAGCCACTGCGACACCATCTGCGCCTCGACGCTGTACAGGGCAGCGAATTCCTGGTGCCCCACCAGGTATGGCTTCAGCCGATGCATCGCCCTGTCCTCCGCCGTATCGCCTCGCGCCTGACCGGGCACGAGCGTATCCACACTGCTGCGCGGCCGACCGTCTCGCGATGCTGATACGGTCGGCGCCGGTCCGATTCTCCAAGAGGGCCTGTGGCCCCCGCTGCGGCGGGGGCCATTTTAGTTTCCCCAGTGGGCTAGGTTCCGCGCCGACCGGACGTGCCCCAGCAGCTATTGCGCTCCGGAAAACTTCCGCTGCGGGCTCAGCACGGCCCGAAGTCATCGGAGGGCAGGCGAGTGGGCAAGGAGCGTTACTCGGGTTTGGGAGACGGCGGATTCAACTCGGCATTTTGAGACTGGGGTGTCGTTCCTGGCTGCGGCGTGCGAAGACACTGCTCGATGTGGTCGCTTGTTCGCATGATGGTGATGTCAGTCGGTGGTGCAGGCCACGTGATGATGAGATAGTCCTCCACCGGCTCCATGCTCACCCCGTCAACGTTGAGCGCACGGCCACGGGCGTGCACCCGCATCCGGTACCAAGCAGGCCCTGCGGGGCTGAGCACCGTGGAGCCGTCTGCAGGCGGGCCGAGTTCGAGTGATTCCAGCGAAAGCTTGCCCATGGGAGCATGCACGCTGGCCTCGACGACCTCTTCCCAGTCGTCAACGGTTTGGCCTGGTGTCTGCTCGTTTGGCCCCTGGATCGTCACGCGTACCAAGCCGGTGTTGATACCGGTAGCGATCAGAGCGCCTTCGGTCATGGGAGCGACGAAGCCGTTTGACCAGTCAGCTGATTGAGCTGGGATCTCTCCCGCGTCCAGAAGACCAAAAACGCCTTCGTTGACAAATACATCGTGAGTAATAGTGACCAAGGCGATCCTTTCCGATGGGCGCCATACATGAAGGACGGAATGCCTGCCGCAGGAAGTATTGGAAGTAACGAGGAACGACGCGTCGGCTGATGTTCACGTGCATGTCCCGGGGCGTGACCGGGTGTGCCCGTGTCACGCCCCGAGACGAAGGACTAGGCTGCTGTCAGGATACGGAAGGGGTCACCGTCCAGTACCCGCTCGGCACGGTAGAACTGAGTGTTCGAACCGCCCTGGGAGTTGTTCTCGCCTTCCGGAATCATGCAGGCACTAGCGCCTGACGGCCCAGTTCTCTGCAGTACGTTGGGCAGGTCGCATCCGTCGAACGAACGGCGAGCTCCACCGGAGCTCATTCCGTTGCGAGATGTGGCGACGGGGTACTCGTCGCAGGACTTGCCCTCGACGGCAGGGTCGCTTGCCGGGCATGCCTTCAAGCGGTTGATGCCGATTGTGTAGGTGTCAGTTGTGCGTGTGAGGGGTGCGTCGAAGGTTGCGCCGGGTAGTCCAGATCCCTGAGCGAGCTGCACATGCCGGACCAGGTTGGGCGTGCGGGCCTTGCTGTACGTGAGTGCGGACGAGTACCAGGGCACCACACAGCCGACGTAGGCTCGTCCGGCTGTCGCGTTGTCGCAGCGGAAGTCACTCATGTGATATTCGGTGACGGCTGGGACGTAGGGTGCATTGGTAAAGGTCAGGTACCAGGAGGTGGTACAGGTGCCGATGTCTCCGTCATTGGTAGCGGTGGTGTCGAAGAACGCCTCGCCCAGGCTCCAAGAGTTGACGGGTGTGAGGGGCTTTGCAGGGAAGGACGCACTGTTCCTCTTGCAGTCACCGGACATGGTGGCCTGTCCGTCGATTGTCGCCTTCATCGCGTCGCCCCAGCCGCTGTATGCAGAGGTTTCGATCTGGTGCGCGAACGTGGGCAGTCCGGTTTCCCCGTAGCTGTAGTTGAGAACGAGCATGTTCGCCTCGCCGGTCACGGTGGTCACTCCGTTGACCGTCCGGCGGGTTGTGTAGGTGAGTCCGCTCCAAACACACGCGGCGGTGCGGATCCCTAGAATCTTTCCTTTGGCGTCTTCACACCACTGGGGCGCATCCGCCCCGCCGGCTGCGGTGGCACCAGCGGCGGCGCCCGAGTAGGCGGAGGTGGCTGGAGGGGCCACTGCTGTAACGCAGGATGATTCGCCGTCCTCAACCGGCTCACTGCATGACGAAGTAGCAGAGACGAAGGCTTCGGTTGAAGCGTCTGATCCTGGCTTTTCGGCCGGCTGGTCCGAACCGGGTGTCACCTCCGGCACAACAGGCTTCGTTGCCGGACCCTCAGTTGTGACAGATGCGGTGGCCGCATCCTCCCGCGCCTGCGCTGGAGAAATACCGGTCGCCAACACCATGAGAAATGTTCCCAAGGCTGCGATGTGCACAAGTCTCTTGCGTTTATGTAACACGGAGATTCCCCCTCCTGAGCCTGCATCACCTTGCGGCGCTGTGATCATCACACTATGCGATGAGATCGCCGTACGGGAGCAAATTAACGAGTGCATGTTCGGACGGTTAGGTATTCAGCCACACAAGAGCGTCCGAAAATCGTGGTTGCCACGAAAGGCAGGCATGGGGCCAAGACAGAACGACAAGCTGGGGATTTCGAAGGGGTAGCGATCGAGTGACGGGAACCGTGGACACAACGCCCACTTCCCATGCTGTTCACCCTCGGGTCAGGCCAAGCACCGTCAGCGCCACGGCCGTGATGCTGGCCAGAACCGCGATTGTCGGCAGCGGCCACCTCCCCCTTTCCAGGGAGGCAACGCGTTCCTCCAGATCTGCGACCGCTTTGTCAGTCTGGTCGCTGCGCTGCACGAGCAACGCCAGTTGGCCGTCGATGCGGGCCAGACCGACCTCCAGGGCGCTGCGCAGTTCGGCCAGGGCCAGCGCGATCTCACCCTCTGGCACGGATGCCTCCCCATGTCCAACTACGGGTCACTACTTCGGTGTGGCCGGATCGTGGTCACTGGGCAGCCAGGATGCGGTGCCAGCACGCCCGAGCACGGTGCCGAGCGTGGACTTCAGCGCCGACAGGGCCGCGGGCGCCGCGGCGACGGCGGCGGCCTGCCAGGCGGACAGCGTCACCAGGTCGGTCGCATTGGAGGCGGCCATCAGGCCCAGGAGCGACTGAAGGTAGGTGGCGATGGTGCGCTCCGCGATGTCGGCGAGGGCTTGCGGCATAGGGTCGTGCTCCTGTCCTGAGGTCGTGGTCTGCGTCGCGGCGGTGCGCGGGACATGCAGCGCCGCCCAGGTCTCCGGCCCGGGGATACCGTCGGCGGCTGCACCGTGGTGTCCACGCTTGATCTGCCAGGCGGCGTACGAGCGGCGATGTGCCTCGTTCCACACCGGGCCCGGCGGGATGTCGTAGGAGTCGCAGCCCTCCGCGATCAGCCGCTTCGCTATTGCCTCGATCACGGGCGAAGACCGGCCGTCGTAGAAGAAGCCCTCACCGGGGTACGCGGCGTACGCCGGAGCCGGCTTGGGAGTTGGCTTCGGCTCCGGGACGGGCTCGGGTGTCGGCTTGGGCTTCGGCTTGTCCGGTATGTGGCCGCTGTCCTTGAGGTGGCGGGCGACACGAGCGCGGAAGTCGTTCATGTCGATGCCGCCGGGGTCCGGCTTGCCGGGCTGCCACTCCTTGTGGCCGATGACGCTGTGCTCGTTCCAACCGTGGGCCCGGCATATGGCCGCGGCGGCGCGGGCCATCGCGTCCAGCTGCGCGGACGGCCAAGGCAGGCTGCCTGTGCTGATGCACTCGAAGCCGTAGAAGTGCCGGTTGGCGTCGGTGTCTGCTTCGTTGTCATTCGGCAGACTCTTTTTCTCGGCGATGACAGCGAGCAGGACGTCTGTATCGCCCATGCCGGCGTGGTTGGTCCGGCCGTAGCCGACCAGGTGAATCGTCCCAGAACGGTCGATCACGCCGTGGCAGAGAGGGCCGGGGAGATCCTGATAGCCGACGCGGCAGAGCTCCACCATGTCGGCCTCGGAGCTGTAGGGGCCGGTGTGGTGGATCATGACCCCGTTCACGGGGCCCCAGTTGCCGTGGGTGTTTCGGTTGTGGGTACGCCACTTGCCGTGCTCGACGACGCCGAGGCCCGCGTTTTTCAGCACGGATAGGAATGTGTCTGCACTCAACGGAGTTGCCACGCTTGCTTCGCTCTCTCCCCTGCGCCATATAGCAGTCGGCCGGGCCCTGCTGGTGCGGGCCGGTCCCTCGGGAGAGTGCCGCGAAGCGAGGGTGGAGGGTCACCCGGTTGTCATGGTACCGAGCGGCACGACGCCTGTGGTGGCGCGCGTTGCAAACCACGCCGTCCGTAATGATCACGGCGGATGCCAGCTAGCGGGCATCAACTCCAAGGGGTTGTCAGTGGTGGCCTGTAAGGTCACGGCGACTTGCGGCTGTGATCCGTCGGTTGGGGCAACGAAGGGTGAGGTAAGGCACGTTGGACTGGGCGAAGGTAAATCCCCTCACGGCATCGGGGCATCTCCGGATGCGGCCAGGAGACTTTCAGGAGAAGAGTCGTCTCGTCGAGACGCATATCGTCCACTTGATAACGGGCATGCTCGCGGGGTCGAAGGCTGCACACGTCGGCTTGAAGACCCGTAACGCTTGGAAGTGGTGTGGTCACGGATGGCGACCAAACGGTTTCTATTACTACCTGGGCGGATCGCGCCCCTGGGACAATGACCGCTTCATTGCAGAGGCTGAACGGGGTAAGCCGATCCATCTCTTCGATATGGGTGGACAGGTGTATCGATACATCGATGAATTCACACTGGAGGACGTTTGTACTCCAGTGGCCCTTACCCATCGCGACGGTAAGCCAGTAGATGTACCGGTGTTCAAGCTGCGTCCGACCGAGACTGTTGCACACGTGCCCGGCCAGCTTGAGCGCCTCTGTGATCCTGAGGTAATCACGCTGAAGTCAGTCGAGCGAAGCGACCTTATGCTCAGCAGCGGTGCAACTCGTCAGCGGCTCCGCCCTGAGAATGAACTGGTTCTTCGGTTCTGTGAGTTTCTGGCAAGGCAAGGGCACGCCACCCAGCGGATCCAGATTCGGCATACCGTCGACCACGCACCGTTGTTCACTGACATCTGGGTGGACTCCGCGTTCCTCCTTATTGAGGCAAAGGTGCGACCGGAGCGCCAGGCGGTCAGGGACGCGATCAGTCAGATGGTCGACTACACCCGCTTTCTCCCCAACCCGCAGCGCGCCATCCTCCTGTCCGGACGTCCTAAGGCCGATGTAATCGAGCTCGCGCATAGCGCACGATGTGCCGTTATCTGGCCTGCGGGACACGCCGGATGGCAGTCGAGCGTGGGATGGCTCGGCGACCTCGGCATCCGACTGGCGATGCCGTGAGAGCCTTGGAGAGCACGTACGAGGCGACCACTGCGTCCCCCTGGGGCTGAGGTGCCTACCTCGCATCGTCACCATCAATTCGGCATGAGGCACTGTCGAGACTGAGCCAGGTGGCGTTGACGCTGCCGCCGTCCTGGACCCGCAAGGTCACCTGACCCGCGGCGTTGAGGTCGAGGTGGAGTTCACGGTGCGCCGCATCGGAGGCGACCGGAACGGTGCGCGGTCCGGCGGGCCAGAAGCCCTCCGGCAGGAAGGCGACGACCCCTTCGTCCACGGCCCGGCGACCCGGAAGTCCAATCCGGCCGCTGAACTCCAGGGTGTCCCACGGGTTGGCGCGGATCTGCGGCGGCTGCGCGGCGTCAGGGACTGCCGTGTCTCCGGTCAGGGGCAGGTCCCGCCACGGCGGGTACGGCGCGCGCCGGGCCCGCTCCAGAACGGTGACCCGTCGCTCCAGGCCGACGAGGCGGCGGGAGAGTTCGGCGATCGTGTCCGGCATCTACTGCTCCTCGATGTCGTCGCCCTCTGGCCTGAGGGTGCGTTCCAGCTTCAGCGTCACGCGCTCAGGGCTCTCGCCTCCGCCCGGCCGCAGGGTCCAACCGACGATGCGGTTCCAGGCGTCGTAGGCAGTGTGCGGCTCGTCCAGCCGGATCCGTACGTCGTCGCCGACGCGCAGCTCCTGGATCGGCGCGGCGGGGTGGTCGGTGATCTCCAGCTCGGTGAGCGTCGGCAGGATCTGCCGGGCCAGCCGTTCACGGCGGGCGCGCTGCTTGAGCTTGGTCTCGTCCTTCTCGCTGGTCTCCAGCTTGGACTCCAGGCGTAGCCGCCCGTTGCGGACACCGTCAACCACGACCTTGCGCTTCGTTCCCTCGCCTGCGCCGAGCCCGATGACCCACTGGGCGTAGGTATCGGCGTCCTTGACGACGTGGGGTTCGCCGACCACGTTGGCGCCGGTGGTGAAGGTCAGGTCGTCACGGCGTCGGCCGAGGGTGGGAGCGCCCAGGACAACGCGCCGCTCGGCCTGGTGCCCGCGCCAGGAAACTGTTTCGGTCCACTCCAGGCCGTCATCGATGTCGGCTATCTCGTCCACGATCTCCCCCAGGTTGCGCGGATCGGACTTGGACGTGGCGTAGGGGTCCTTCGCCGTCCCGGTCTTCCCCTGCGAGCGCGTGTCGTCCACCACGACCTGTAGGTCGCCGCCCGGCTGCTCCTGCGCGTACGCCCACACGTCGCGGATCACCTGACACGGGTCGGCCTCGACGTACGGGCCGCGCCCGTCCAAGTTGCCGTGGAGGTCGAAGCGGCGGTGGAGGTAGCTGGTGAATCCTGACGCCTCGAAGGGGAGCTTGACGCCCTCCGGTTCCGCCCGCCACAGCAGCCCTCCCCAAATCAGCCGGGAGTTCCGTTCGACGAGGATCACTGCGTCGCCGGCGTCGTTGAGCATGTCGCTCAGCGAGGGAGCGAACGGAGGGGTCAGAGTCGCCGTGAGCGAGCCGGGCCCGGACTTCTCCGGCCCGAACTCGACCTCGGTCAACGGCAGATTCCAGTTCAGGACCTCACCGGTGGCAGCGCGGGCGAGGATGTAGCGGTAGTCGGGCATCACACCGGGCTTTCCGTGAACTGGACATCGGTGGTCACCGTGGTGCCCCTGGCCACGGTCAGGTCGCCGTCGCCGTACTTGTCGATCTGGTTGATCTGTACGGACAGGTGCTGACGGGTGCCCCGGTAGGCCGACGGCAGGGTGAGGGTGTCGGCGAGGGTGACGCTGGAGCGGCGGGTGGTGGTGCCGTCGTCGTCGACCACGGTCGGCGCGGCGTTGTGCTCGCCCAAACGGGTGCGCAACTCTGCGTAGATGTTGCCTGCCTCGGCACGCAGCCCGGAGAGCGTCACCACGGTGATGGCCTTCGTCGCCCAGGACGGGATGTCGAGTTCCCAGGCGGCTTCCTTGGGCCAGTTCGCCCACTGGCCGTGCTGAGTGGGTGCTTTCTCGGTGTCCGTCGGGTGCACCGTGTGCAGGGTGCGCTCGGTGCGCGGATTGGCGAGCCGCCGCAGGTCCGTGATCATCTCGGCGGTGACCGCGGCCGTGTTGCGGGGCAGGGTGATGCGGGCGAGCGGTATGGCCGTCATCTCGCGCAGCACGCTTGCGTCTTGGTCCATGCCCTGAGCGAGGTGGAAGTAGCCGATGTCTTCGCGGCACGGGTCGCGTTCGCCCTCGTACTCGGGGTCTTCGATGCGCAGGACGAGCAGGTCAGTGCGGGCGAAAGGCCCGGTCGGCGGGACGTCGACCACCGCGTCGCCGATGTTGGTCTGGGTGTAGGCCCCCTGCCATGGGCGCACGCCGTGGATCAGGGCGGAGCCGTTGCCGACGCGGACGCCGGGGCCGGGCGTCTGAAGCGGACGGACCTTGAGGTCTTCGGCTTCGGCGACGCCCTGTCGTCCGCGCGCCAGGTCGCGGATCATCAGGCGCATCGCGCGGGCGGAGTGGTTGCCGCCGTGCACCATCAGCGGGGGCTGGACAAGGGTCACTGGTGTTCTCCGTTCACAGGGCGGTGTACGCCGACCGCCACGACACTTCGAGGCGTGCGGTTCTGGTGAGGTCGTCGCCGCTCCAGCCGACCTCGGAGCGGCCCTGCGGGATGGTGAACAGGTCGAGGCGTGACTGCGGGGTGAGGTCGGCTGCGACGTTGGCGTTGCCGTTGCGCAGGGCCCAGCAGGTGCCCGGACGGGTCTCCATCTCCACCCACTCCCCGGCGCGCAGCGTCAGGCGCAGTTCGAGGACGTGCCCGGTGACGGTGTTCCAGACCCGCGGGTTGGCGACCGGTCCGTGGACACGGAGGCTGGGCCAGGTCGATACGTTGCCCTGGTTCGTGACCCATCCGGGGCGGTCGTCCGGGTCCGCCTGGCCGCGCCCGGCAGGTACGTACAGGACCTGGTCCGCGGCTTGGTCGCCGTTCTTGTGCTGCGCGGCTTGGTCCAGGCCCAGCGTGAGCTGTGACAGTTCGTCGTCGTACCAGCGCGGGTCGAGCCCGGCGAACTCGATGTCGAGGGGGATCCACCCGTTGATCGCCGTGGCGGTGCTGGTGGCTTCCATGCGGCGCAGCCGCCCGTACAGACGACGCGTACGGTGGCCGGGCCAGCGGCCCCGCAGCACCGCACGTCCCTCGGGCCGGGTACGGGCGGCCGGGTTGTCGACGGCCAGTTCGAGGCGGGACAGCAGGTCGGTGGCCGCGGTCGGATCGCCGGGGGTCTTGATGCCGGCCTCGAAGCGCAGGGTGCGGGGTCCGTAGAAGTCCTGGCCCGGGAACGTGCCGTCGCCGGTGGGGTTGTCCACGTCCTGTGGACGGGTGGCGGGCGAGCCGAGTCCTTCGATGTTCCCGATCGGAATGCGGGTCCCAGCGCCGAGGACGACACCGCCGATCTCGAACTGCCAGGGAGCCAGCTCGATGGATGAGGGCTGCGCTGCTGGTGGGGTCTTCAAATCCTTCCGCCTCTCTGGGCGTTGCGCAGGTTGCGCATCATCTCGTTGCCGATCTGCTCGGGCGTGGCGGAACTGTCGGTGACGGTGACGGGCATGGTGCCGATCAGCGGCTGCTGTTCGCGTACGACGACGACCTGGACACGGCCGCCCGAGCGGGCATCGACCACACGCGTTGGGGCGGAATCGCTGCTGGTGCGAAGGTCGAATGCGCGAACGACTCCGGCCAGGACCTGGGCGTTGCTTGTCTGCTTGAAGGTGCCTGCCAGCATGGGGGTGTAGTCGTAGCGGTTGCGTGCGGTGATTCCTCCGCCTGCGAACCACTCGACCTGCCCGCCGAAGCGGCCGACCACTTCCTCCACAACGGCCTTGCTGCGGTCGCGCTTGGCGGGCGTAAGCGGTACGTACGCTTCTCCGCCGGTCTCGGGCTCCGCCCAGACGCGCCAGCTCCCGGCCGGGGCGATCTGCGCGACGCGCTGTTCACGAAGGCCGGCACTGGTGGTGCCGCCCTCGGCGAAGTAGTCGACGACGCCTCCGTCCGCTTGCTTCCGCAGGTTGTCGGCCTGCTGGCGCAGCGCATCTGCGGCGCTCTTGGAGGGCTGCTGGACGAGCGTGTCGAGGATGGTCGTGTGGCGCGTGGTGACCGTGACCGTCTTCCCGTGCAGCGCGTCGATGCGCTGCTGTATGGAGTCAGCGGCCTTGTGGGCGCCGCCGGTCGGCACGCTCACCCTGACGTTCTTCGAGCCGGGAACCTTCTCAATCCGGAAGCCCAGCGCCTCCAGCTCCTTGCGTGCCTGTGTCGTGGGCGCACGCACGATGACGGACTTCGCTGAGGGAGTTGCCCGGATCTTGGCCTGTACCGCCTCCAGACTCTTGATGGCCTCGGCGGCCGGCGCGGATACGCGGACGCTCTTGCTGCTCGGCGTCCGGCCGAGTTCGGCGATCAGCCCGTCCAGGTTCTTGCGCGCCTGCTCGGTCGGCGCAGTGATCTCGATCTGGCGGGTGCCGGGAACTGTCGTCACAGCGAACCCGAGTTCCCTGAGTTTCTGCTGGGCGCCGTCGCTCAGCGAATCGACCTTGATCGTCTTGGCGTTCGGCAGCCGCTGCAGCTCCGCCTGGACCGCGATCAGGTTCGCAAGCGTGCTGTCCATGCCGTTGGTCTGGAGCAGCAGCGAGACCTTCGACGGCAGCAGGCCCAGGCTGTCGGCCACGCCCTCGGCCTGGACGCGGCTAAGCCCGTAGCCCCGGGCAGCTTTGATCGCCTCCTTGCGGGCCCGGCTCATCTCACCGCGGGCCTTGGCCAACGCCGCCGGCAGCGCCTCCCCGTTGCGCTGGGCCAGGTCGTACGTCGCCATGGAGGCGTCTGCCGCCGCATCGGACAAGGCGGTGAGCTGCGTGTAGAGCTGCTGCCCGTTCCGGGTCGTGGTGTTGAGGGTCTTGTCCTCGTTGACCAGCTGGCTGCCGCCGAATCCCTGGCCGCGGTTGGGTTTCTGGCTGCCCTCCCGTAGATCCAGCACCGCGGAGTTGACCTTCGCCTCGGCGGCCTGAAGCGTTATCTGGCCGCCGGAGAGCAGGTCGAGGGCGCTCTTGAGGGAGCGCGTGCGGGTGTCGGCGTCGGCGGTCTCGTCGGCTAGGCCGCCGACCGCGGCCTTGAGGCGATCGTAGGCTGAGGTGCCGTCCCCGGCGCCCTTGGTGGCCTGGGCCAGCTCCCGGGCGTTCTTGACCGACTCGGCCATCTCGCCCTTGACACTGCCGAGGGCGTCCGCAGCGTCCTTGTACTGCTGGCCGATGTCCGTGTAGTCGAGGACCGATGCCTTCCCGCCCGCCACGTCCCTGTACGCACGGTGCGCGTTCGCGGTGGCCAGGAGCTGTTTCTGCAGCGCCTCAAGCGATGTCCCGTGCCCCAGGTAGGCGTCTGTCAACGTCGCCAGGGGCACGCCGGCCTGGTCCAGGACCTTGGTGAGCTCGCCCTGACTGGTCTTGGTGTCCAGCAGGGCCTGGGCGGCCTGCTGGCGCACATTGCTGTCGATCTGCCCGCCGGACTCGCGCAGCGCCGAGGTGAGTGAGGAGATCCGCTGCTGGTGCTCGGCCGCGGCCTGCGCCGCACGCTGCTGGCGAGCGGCCAGCAGGCCGAGACCGACGGAGACACCGGCCATGACGACACGAACGGACCGCCGAGCGCAGTGGTGACACCGCCAAGAGCGGCGCGCAGCCCCGAGCCAGCAGCCCGGGAGAGGCCGCTCAGGGTACCGGTGAACGTCACTCCGGCGCTGTTGGCGCTGCGGAAGGCTGCCGTCATGGTGCCGAGGAACCCGACACGCGCCTGAAGGGTGGCCCAGGCGGCGCCGTACCGGGACAGTATGACGCCGGACGCGGCAGCGAGGTTCTGCTGTACCCGCATCTGCTGGGCGAAGCTCTGGAACCCGCTGCGCACCGGACCGGTGACGGTGTTCGCGATGCTGGTCAAGGTCGGCTGGACACGGCGAAACAGCAGCATGGCCAGGGCGGCGGACTGGATCGGCGCGGGCAGCGCGCCGAAGGCACTGACGAGTCCGCCGACAAGCTGTCCGACCGGGACGAGTACTGCGGAGAGGCCGGAGACCGCGTCCAGGGCCAGGTTCGCGACGGTGGCGATGATGTCGAGCGTGCCGGCCGCGGCGCCGCCGTCCTCGCCGAGGCCGGCGAGCGCGGACACGACGGGTTGCGCGCCGTCGGCCGCACGGCGCAGGACCTGGCCCAGTGTCTCGGCGGCGTTGATGAGCAGGTTCAGGCCCGTGGCCAGCGTCTGCTCCCCGAGTTCCTTCAGCGGACCGACGAAGCGTTCCGCCTCGTCGACCAGGCCGCCGAGCCCTGCTCCGGCTTTCGCCTTCAACTCGGGGCCGTACAGGACGGCGAGGTTGCGGCCGTATTCCAGCACGGTGGTCAGGTACGGGGTCGCCCCGGCCATCCCCCGGGACAGCAGCCGGGTGACCCACTCCAGCCCCGGCGCCATGCCCTCGTAGAGCGCGATCCCGGTCTGTTTCGCCTGCGTGCGCAACTGTGTCATCGCGCCGGACAGTCCCTGTCCACGTGAAGCGGTGACGCTCGCTGCGGCACCCGTCTGGCGTACGGCCATCGACAGGTCGTCGAAGGACTCGGTGCCCTGGTGCGCGAGCGCCACGGCTCCGCTGAGTGCAGGTTTACCGAAGGCGCGGGTGACGCCTGCCGCGAAGTCCCGCTCGGACATGGCGTGTTCGGCCTTGGAGAGCCCGTCGATCACGACTCTCAGCCCGCGGAACTTCCCCTGCGCATCAAAAGCCTCGATCCCAAGGTCCTTGAGCGCGCTGCGCATCTGCGGGGTGGGCGCGGCGAGGTTCGCGAAGATCCCTCGCAGGCTCGTTCCGGCCGTCTGGCCGAGGATGCCGCTCTTGCCGAGCATGCCGACCGCCGCCGCGGTGTCCTGCAAGGAGACACCGAGCGCGTTGGCAACCGGCCCGGCGTACCGCATCGAGTAGTAGATGTCAGTGATCGAACCGGAGGCGCTGTTGGCCGTGCCCGCCAGCGTGTCAGCCGCCTTGGACGCCTGATCAGCGCCGAGGCCGAACTGGTCCATGATGTCGCCCAGGTACTTGGCCGACGTGGCGGCATTCACATCGGCCGCAGCCGACAGCTGTAGTGAGGCGCGTACGGCGTCGATCGACTGATCGGCACGGAAGCCCGCTTTGCTCAGCTCGACCATGCCTTCGGCGGCGTCGGCCGCGGTCGAGCCCGGAAGGCTCAGGTCGCTGCCGAGTTCCTGCGCGACAGCAGCGGCCCGCTTCATCTGCCCTGCTGTGGCATCGGTGACCGCGCCGAACAGGTTCATCTGCCGTTGGTAGCGGTTGCCCTCCTCGATCATCTCGCCCGCACCGAGCAGCAGGCCACCTCCCGCAAGCAGGCTGGTGGTCGCGATGCCCTGCCTGCCCGCGCCGGCGACAGTGCGTTCCAGGCGGGACAAGGACCGGGCTCCGTCGTCCCCAGCCGCGCGGAGGCTGGCGCGGGCGGCCGACGCGCGGGCGGTGATCTGGTTCAGCTCGCCGACAGCCGATCGGGCGGAACGGCTGAGCGCGGTGAACTGGGTGGCGAGGCTGGCGCCGTTCGCGTCCAGACGGGCCAATGTGCGGTTGGCGGCGTCGGTGCGGCCGGCGAGAGTCCTCATCTGGCCGGAGGCAGCGCGGGTTCCCGCGATCAGGTCGCGGACCTCGGCACGCATCGCCACGGTCAGGGTGAACCCGGCCACAGCAGCCAGCCTCCTCACATCATGGTCGTTTGTGGATCGGTCAGGGGTGTTCGCGGTGCTGGGAGCGCGGCAGGAGCTGGATCTTCACGCCGTAGCCGGACCGGTCGGCGGGAACACGGTCGCGTTCCTGCTCGATCAGCTCGCAGCCGGGGCAGCGCAGGGTGCCGGTGACGTAGGCGTGGGGATCGCCGCCGCTCAGGTGGTCCCACTCCTCCAGCCGGGTGTGGCACTCCGGGCACACCGACCGCTGCCACTGCGCCCATGCCAGCGCCTTCGCCCGGTCCAGCTCCGTCCACCGTCCGTCGCCGCCGAGGAAGTACGAGTGCGGGATACGGAACCGCTCGCACAGCTCCAGCTCAGCCCGCAGCTGTGCATCACGGCTCAGCCTTTTCCCAGGTCCACCCGGCTTTCCTGCTGGACCGACCAGGCCGCCTCCCACAGCAGGCCGGCGTCCGGCGCCGACCACGTGGACAGCAGCTCATCCGCTTCCTCCACGCTCATACCGTCGAAGGAGGCCGCCGAGATCAGCGCAGCCGGAAAGGTGTTCGGATTGAACACCGCACCTTCCGACGCCTGTTGCTCCGTCGGCGGATGCCTGGCGACGAGTTCTTCCAGCACCGGGCGCGGGAGCCCGAGAAAGGTGAGGAAGTCGGACGCGTCGTCCAACGTGGTGCGCGCCGTTTCAAGGGCAGCGGCAGCGTCAGCGGCACGCTGGGCGGCCTGTTCGTCTTCGGGGCTCGCTTCGGCGATCAGGCGGGCCCGCGAATCGACCGACTCGGCTTCCTCAACGCGCCGTCGAAGCCGTTCATCGTCGCAGACACGCAGCCTGCGCTGGGGCTGGGCACGCCCGCGCAGGCGTTCCATCTTGGCCGCCCACGCCCCCTCTGCCGTCTGTCTGGCGGAAGAGGAGGACGGCGGGCGGCCGGCTGATACGGACGGCGACATGCTCAAACCTCTTCGCCGTGCTCGCGGATGGTGGCGGCGGCCGCGGTGGTGCTCACGACGGTCACGTCGACGTGCTCGCCCTCGTGATCACCATGGCCGCTCTGACCGTGGCCGTGGCCGTGGCCGTGCTCGTCGTCGCAGTCCTCGTCCGGCTTCGGGAGGGTGTGGGGCGCATCCGGTACCGGGGCATCCAGGGAGGGCTCGTCAGTGATGGTGAAGTCGACCTTGAACTTCGCGGCCTCGTTGCCGGTCGAGTACGTCGCCGCGCGGGTCGCAACCTGCACGGGGAACACGTCGACCGATCGAGAACCGGGAAGATCGCCCTTGCGGAGGAAGACGACGTAGCCCTTGGCCCCCTTGGGCAGCTCCTGCTCGATCGCGTCCGAGAACCGGTCCTCGTAGAAGGTCAGGGAACTGCTGTCGGCCTTGTCGTTGCCCGGGATCGAGGAGTTGAAGGTAGTCCCCATATCGGGGGTCTCGATCGGCTCGTTCGTCAGAGCCCAGCCCTCGATGTCGCTGACGGCCTTCGTCAGGTCGAACCGGTTGGGCTCAGTGATCTCCGTACGCGTCGGCCGCCCTGGGTCGCCGACCTTCTTGAGCCAGTAGATCTTGGAGATGCCGCGCCGCAGGAAGCGAGTCTGAGTGGAAGGCTTCTTCGCGAGCTGCTTCGTCGTAGACACAGGTCCACTCCCGTTTCCGGGGCAGCGTCCCGTGCCGAGGCCCTGCCCCTTGAAGATCAAAGGGGTTCGCCCGGCTTGGGCCTGGCGTCCGCGTGGGCCTCCGCGGTAAGGAGCCGAAGAAGGATTTCTTCAGGCTGGGCTCACGGTGATTGTGAACCTTTGTACATAGGACACGATAGCGCCTGCCGCCGACACTGAGGGGTCACCTCCAGCGTCGTGATTCAACTCCCGGTCAATCAAGCGGCCTTGTGGGAGATGCAGGTCGTAGGTCCAGCGGTCATCGGTTCGGCCGACGACGCCGGCGCGGACGCGGTCGGCCAGCCACTGCACCTGGTCCTCGCGCTTGGCAACCGAGGTTACTTGGTAGGCCCAGGCCGCGTCTGCGTGCCAGTCCCAAAACGGCGGCCCGCTGAACTCGCCAGGCAGCGAGTCGAGGATGGTGTACGGCGCAATGGCGGGCTTCCACTCGCCCGATTCATGCTGCGTACGAGGCATTTCACCCACACCGCACGGGCGGCCCGTGGCCTCCACCAGAAGTGCGGCCAAGGCGCGAGTGACGGGGAGCCGGGCCGGAGTCACAAGAGCACCCCGTCCGCCAGGGCCTGGATGAACGCCGGTTCGGTTTGGCGATACGCAGGCTCGACGTGCGGGAACGGCGGCTGCCGGTAGTGCCTTCCCGCCGAGTCCACCCCGACGAAGCCGTACTCCAGTCGTCTCGCTTGCGGAGCGTCGGAGAACACCTCAGCGGTCACCTCTCCGCTGCCGATGCGCATGCGTACGTCCCAGGAGGCTCGGTACCGTCCGGTGATCACGTTCGGGCCCGGCCTGCCGCTCGCGTTCCGCTGGATCCGGACGCGCAGCAGCATGGCGTGATGACGCGTGATCGTCCGTGTGCGGGCGCGGGTGGCCGGCCCCATCCGGGCGAGCGCAGCAGCCAGCGCAATCGGGTCTCGAAAGGCGGTCGCGTCCGGGTGAGCGTTGGGATGCGGATTCGCCGTGGCCATCAGTCGATCACCTGGATCCGGACGATGCGCACCACGCTGTACGTGCCCACGGCTTCGTCGGAAACACGGAACCGGCGGCCGACCAACTGCGGATCCCGGGGGCCCGTGGGGCGGGCTGATCCGGCGACGCGGATCACATCGTCGCGCCGGAGCACCGGGGCATCGACAGGCAGCACGGCCTGGTAGTCGGTGATCGGCGGCTCAACCACCGCAGACCCGCCGACCGGCTGCGTGATGGCCGGACGGCCGAACGGCATCACCGCCCCCAGCCCGCCCCAGACCAGTTCCGCGTCCGAGGCCCGCGGCACCAGCCTGCCCGTGGTCTCGTCCAGCACATCGCCCGTACGGCCTGCGCTGTCCCGCCATACCTCCAGCCGGTCGTCCAGGACGCGGCTGACAACCCGACGCGCACCGTCCACATCAAAGGCCACGGGCCCACTCCCCGAGCTGGGTGAGCATCGCCTTCGTCAGCGAGTACGGCTCGGAACCAAGGTCGGGCCGGGCCAATGCGGCGCGCTCCAGGGCTTCAGGGTCGATCGCGTCAAGGAAGACGGCTGCCGCCGGGCCTGGATCGGGGAGATCGGCTATCCCGACGCGGGCCATCCCGGACCACTGGGTGTCGCCTCGGTCCGCGACCTGCAGCAGCACCTCGGGCCGATCCCCGGCGAAGTGGCTGATGGAGTACGCCTTGACGGCCCGCGGCTCGATGCGCGTGCCGTCGATCCTGATGTCGGCCTGGCCGCCTCGCGCGGTGATCTCCACCTGCCGGACGGCGGACGTGTCGTTTGTCTGATCCATCCGACCGATGCTAGGACGGCTGTCGGACAACGAAGGCGGGTCCGCCTGCGACGTCTTTACTCGGGGCGGATCGTTGCCCGGCCGACGCCCATGCAGGTGAACCCGCAACGGCGGAGGTGCTGCGGGTCGAGGAGGTTGCGGCCGTCGAAGAGGAGCGGGGTCTTCATGGCCGTTGCCGCCGATGCCCAGTCGACCTCCGCCAGCATCGGCCACTCGGTCACGATGATCGCGGCGTCGCAGCCCGTGACGGCTTCGATCACGGTCTCGGTGCGCTCCAGCCGGTCCCAGGGGGCTTCGGGGCGCAGCCGGGCCATCGGGTCCCAGCCGGTGAGTTCTGCCCCTTCGGACACGAGGCGGGAGGCGATGATCCTGCTCGGGGCTTCTCGCATGTCGTCCGTACCGGCTTTGAAGGTGAGGCCGAGCAGGGCGATCCGGCGTCCGCGGAGGCCGCCGAGTTCTTCCTTCAGCCGGGCGATGGCCCGCCTGGGCTGGAGGTCGTTGACTTCGATGACGGTGCTGAGGAGCTGGAACGGCTGGCCGCTGTTGGACGCCATCGCGCGCAGGGCGCGGGAGTCCTTGGGGAAGCAGCTTCCGCCGTAGCCGAGTCCGGCCCTGAGGAAGTGCGGGCCGAGGCGGTGGTCCATGCCGACTGCGGCGGCGACCTCTTCGACGTCGGCGCCGGTCGCTTCGCACACGGCCGCGATCTCGTTGATGAACGTGATCTTCGTGGCGAGGAGGGCGTTCGACGCGAGCTTGACCATCTCGGCGGAGGCGATGCTCATCGTCTCGACCGGCCCGTCGACGCCTTTGTGCAGGTTGGAGATCAGGTGGGCGGTGGCGGAGTCGGAGGCGCCGATCACGATGCGGTCGGGGTGCATGAAGTCCTGGACGGCGCGTCCTTCGGCGGTGAACTCGGGGTTCGAGGCATAGCCGACGCCGAGCCCTGCTGCGTCGAGCGCGGCGCGTACCTGGTCGCCGGTGCCGACGGGGACGGTGGACTTCATGACGACGGCCGCCAGGCGCGGGGCAGTCTTCAGGTCCTCGATGACGGACCAGACGCGGGAGAGGTCGGCGTCGCCGGAGGGGGTGGGCGGAGTGTCCACGCACACGTAGGCAACTTCGGCGTTCTCCAGTGCTTCCCGCGCGTCCAGGGTGAAGCGCAGCCGGTCGGCGTTGGCCTCCAGCAGTTCGCCGAGGCCCGGCTCGTAGATCGGTACTTCACCTCGGCGCAGGGCGTCGACGCGCGAGGGCTGGATGTCGCGGACGGTGACCGCGTGCCCCAGCTCCGCGAGGCACGCGCCGGTCACGAGGCCGATGTACCCGGCGCCGAAGACCGTGATGTTCCTCATGTTCACTTCCCGTGTCCGTGTGTCGGCTGGGGAAGAGGGCCCCAGGCGGTGTGGTGCCGATCGTCGGCAGGTTACCGACCGGGGCCCTGATCCCAGTAACTGTGCAGGTGACGACGCCGACTTACGGAGATCCGCTCCAACTATTCGTTGTCTCGGGGCGTCTCGACGGACACCGACGCCCCGGAGCGTTCGTGCACCACGCGTACGTGCTGCTGGAACAGCCCAAGGAGGTCGGGCGTCTCACCACGGCGGATGTAGAGGTGGGCGAGTGCACACAAAGCCGTCATCGCGACGTCGAGCAGTTCGTACTCGACGTGCTCCATGTTGTCGTTGACGCCTTTGCGCGGGTTGTGGCCGAGGGCTCCGACGAGTGCGGCGATCGTCTCGCCGGCTTCTTCGCTCACCTTGGCGACGCGCCCCCAGAGGAGGGCTTCGGGGGCGCGGGCGCGGTTGGCCGGTGCGGAGTCGATCCACTGCGAGACAGCGACGAGCAAGGTGTTGGTGTCGGCATGCGCCGCGTTCATGACGTCTCCGGCCGCTGGGCGACGGCGAGGATGTGCTGTGACATGCCCAAGATGGTGGGTTCCTCCTCGATGCGCCGTTGCACGTCGAGAACGTGCCGACGACGCTCGGGATCGGTCATGTGATCCCCGATGGCGGAGAGGAATTTGGCCGGACCCTCCACGGCGATGAGCGCCCGCACGGTGAGACCGGCTGTGCGGGCCTCGGCGGCGAGTTCGTCGGGCGTATGGAAGTAGGCCGTGGTCCAGAGCCGTTCGTCGCCGCTGGGGTTGCGGTACTCACCGGTGGTCATCTGGGTCTCCAGCGCCTCGGCGACACCGGGCAGCGGCATGTGGCCCGCGTCGAGGGCCTGCCAGCCGGAGTAGAAGCGGGACACGGCGGCGGCGACAACCACTCCTCCGGGGCGAAGGCAGCGGCGGGCTTCCTCCCAGGTGCGTGCCCGCTCGTCGGCCGCAGTGAGGTGGTAGAGCGGCCCGAGCATGAGCACCGCGTCGTGCTGCTCATCGACGGGAAGGTCTCGGGCGTCTCCGCACAGGGCGCGGTGCAGTCCCCGCTCCTGCTGCCGGGACGCGCGGGTGGCCTGCTCGACGTGGAGGGGCACGGGGTCGACGAGGGTCACGCGGTAGCCGTCGTCAGCCAAGGGCAGAGCGTAGGCTCCGGGGCCGCCTCCGATGTCCAGGACGGTGCCCGGCGGACGGGGGAGGTGGCGGGCGAGGATGTCGCGGGTGCGCCAGAACTCCACGGAGCGGCGGGCATCCTGGAGCCGTTGCTGTTCGAGGCCGAGGCCGTAGAAACCGAGGATCGCGGGATCGATCACTGGTGGACCTCCGGGACAGGGGCACGGCCGGTCAGCACAGTGCCCATGCGGGTGAGGTAGGCGTCTTGGAAGGCGCGGCGCTGGGCGAGGAGTGCCTCGTCCATGACGGGTCCGTTGTGGCGGTCGATGACGGAGGCGACAGCTCCGCCGACGGCGGGGGCGTGGCCGACGTAGCTGAACAGCTTGAGCTGCATCACGAGGAAGACGGGGGCCTCGGGCAGCGCGGGACCCACCGGGGTCGGCGTCAACAGGGTGAGGTTGTAGCTGAGGTCGGCCAGGGTCAGGCACCGGTTGGCGAACGCACGATGGTCGCGCAGTAGGTGCAGTTCCCGGTCGGTGACATCGCGCAGGACCCTCCGCAGGCGCATCAGCGAGATGCGGGAGACCGGCGACAGCCACGTCAGGCGGCCGAGTTGGTCACTGACCTGCTCGGGTGGAAGGAGCGTCGGCCTGGTCCATGGTGGCGTGGGCTCCGGGGAACCGGTGAACGCCCTTCGAACCTGTCGATACGCGCGGTCGGCTGCCTGGTGGAGGGTACGCAGGAGGTGCCGCCCCTCGTGAGTGGTGAGGAAGTGCCAGCCGGGCAGCTTGAGCTTGAGGCCGACGGGCAACAGACGGGCGGCGTCGTGGTGCGCGCTGATGGGCAGCAGCCGGGTTCCCCGAGGCAGAACGAACTGCTTGAGCGCGTCCCGTACAACGTGCTGCGCGAGGTAGGCGACAGGATCGACCAGTGAGCGCCGCAGACCCTCGTCCGAGATATCGCCCAGCGGCACCGGCCGCACTGCCGCGCGTACGGGCTCGGGGTAGAGGTTGAGGTGCCAGTGCATCGTCTTGTCCCACCACTGGCCGTTGTCCCGGTCGAGCGTCCCGTCAGCGTTCCAGCCGACGGTGACCTGTCCGCCGCCGAGCCGGAAGTTCTGGGCGGTTTCCGGCTCGGAGACGAAGCCGACGTACGTGACGGCGCCCTTGAGCAGGGTGGCGAGCACCGCGTCCGGGGTGTCCTCGACGTTGGTCCGTCGGCCGTGGTCACTGGCGACGAGGAGCATGATGTCGGGCAGGGTGTGAGGCCACGCCTTGTCGATGACGGCGACACGATCCGCGTCGCAGCCGTCCACGGCGTACTCCGCACGGATGTTGGGACCGTAGTAGTCCCGGTAGTTCCCCTCGTTGGACCGCTCGACCGGAGGCGACGGCAGGCGGGGAGCCGGAAGGCTGGGGTTCACCGGGAGGGCGAGCGCGCTGGACGGGTAAAGGCTGTCCGGAGTGCCGGACACCGTGCGCTTCACTGCCCCGCTCCGGCTGGAGTGGTGGGCTGCCCGGTGGCGATCGCCCGGGCGGCGGCCATGCCCATCATCGCCCCTTGCACGATGCCCTGAGCGATCCCCGCGGCGTCCCCGACGACGTACACCGGTAAGCCGGGGACACGGCAGCCGGCGTCGAGCGCGGGCTGCTCCCAGACAAACTCCAGCTCCGGTGCCACGACGAGGACTTTGTCCGCCAGGTCGCGCAGCGGGACGGCACTGCCGCCGTGCCTCAGGATCGAGCCCAGGACGCGGTCGAGCCCGGCGGTCAGGCTTGCGTGTTCTTCCGGCGTGAACAGCTCGTGGACGGGACCAGTGGTCAGATCGAGGACAGAGGGCTGGAACGGAAGGCTCGGCTCCAGCTCGGGCCAGGGCCTCCTCTCCGGAGCGCGCCCCAGGAAGCTACCCAGGGTCTGGGCGAACGGTCGACCGTCCGCGAGCTTGCGGTAGGTACCGAGGAACGACGCCTGCGCCTGACCGGCATCACCGCGGCCCTGGACCTGGCACAGGAGACCGAAGTTCGCCGCGAGCGGCCGGCCCGAGACGAGGCGGTCGGTCGTCTCGTGCCCGTCCAGCGTGATCACCGCTGGCCCGAAGGCGGTGTGGTAGTGCGTGAACTTCAATCGCCCACCGTTGGGCCCACCGCAGAAGCAGAAGGTCTTGACCTTGTTGGCGACAGTCGTGTCCCGCTGGCTGATTTTCAGGTCGGGGTGCTCGGCGCCGATCGCGGCCAGCAGCCGCGCGTCCATCTCGAACCGGACCCCGACGGAGAGGTCCGGCGGTGTCATCGGCACGCCGAGCCGCCGCAGCAGCGCAGCCGTGGCCGTCACCCCGCGACGTCCGGTCGCCATGACGACCCGCCCCGCGTGCACCTCCTCCATCCCGTCGTGCGTCCTGACGATGGCCGTCATGCCGCCGCCGGGGTACGGCCGGGCGTCCGTGAGTTCGCTCAGGTACCAGCGTTCGGCGGCCAACCCGTCGTGGCACGCCTCGATGACACGCTCAAGGTCACGCTCACCGACGACGGCGACCGGGTACTCGCGAATGGACAGGCCGTACGCGTCGAAGGACGACACGGCCCACCGGGAGAGGTCCCGTCCGGCCAGGACCGGCTGCCGGGGCAACCCGGAGGTGAGCCAGGCGTAGGCGTCCGCGCACAGGCGCTGTGCGACGGGTTCACCGAAGTGAGTGATCAACCGGCGCCCCGAAGGCAGGAGGCTGAGCTTCGCGCCGTCGCCGAAGTGCATGCTGCCACCGAAGCCGGAGATCACGTTGCACACTCCGCCACAGCCCGTGCACCGCAGCCCTCGGTCGACGGGGCACGGTCGCCGCCGGAAGGCTCGTCCCGCTTCCAGGAGGAGCACTCGAAGGTGAGGTGCGCTCGCTTGAAGTGTGTGCGCGCAAGCCAGGCCCGCGGGCCCGGCGCCGGCGATCACGACGTCGTAGTGGTGTTCCACAGTCAACCCCTTCGGTTTCCGCCGCCCCCGCTCCGCCGGGGCTCCAGCGACAGCAGTGGCAGACTCGGCACGGCAGTTGATGGATCAAGCGGAGTGGAGCGACATGGCGGCACAGCAGCTGACGTATGCCGAGTGGCTGGACTCGATGGCGCGCAGTACCTCAGCCGCGGCGGTCGTCTTCCACGACGCCGATCTCCGGCTGCTGTTGCTGCACGCCACCTACGAGGACTCGTGGCAACTGCCTGGCGGGACCGTCGAACACGGTCAGGACCCCTGGCAGGCCGCCGTCCGCGAAGTTTTCGAGGAGATCGGCCACCGGCTCAGCGACGCTCCCCGGCTCCTGGGAGTGGACTGGTACCGCCCGGACGGTCTCGACCCGTACGCCCAGTTCCTGTTCCGTGGCCCGCGCATCGACCACGAGACCTTCTCGGTCACGCTGTCCGACGAGCACGATGCCTGGGGACTGCACACCGTGGAGGAGTGGGAACCGCTGATCGGCCCGGCCCAGGCGGCTCGCCTCCGGCTCGTACGCGAAACCCTGCTCAGCGGTGAAGCCCTGTACCTCCAGGACGGGGCTGCCGTACGTTCGTGACGGTTCCGCCTGGCCCGGTGTTCCGCGCTCACCTGTTGCTCCCCCTCCTTCAACCCGGATGGCGTGTGCGGGGGACAGGCCAGGGTCCCCCGCACACGGCCCTTCCGATGACGGGCCTTGTGCCAGGCCCGTCGCCGGGTCTGGCGCCCTGGCTGTAACGCGCAGCAGCTGGGGCGCTACCCGCTCGTGGTGTGTGACGTCCCGAGCGGGAACCACGGGGTCAGGCAGCGGTCTGGTACTCCCGAGCGGCCCGGTCGAGGGCGGCCACGACGTCGATCCTCTCGTCGTGGTGCCGCTTCTCCTGACGGACGTAGGAGGCGCCAACGACGGTGATGGTGCCCGATATGGCGACACCCACGAGTACGACAGCAGTGGTGATCTTCACTCTTGAGCCCTTTCGGCGGTGGATGGTTGGTGACCGGGTGGAACAACTCTTCGTCCAACGCGCAGGGGCCCTTGGAGCAGGCGGGCAAGGTTCTGCGTCGGCCGGGCGAAGACGGCAGGTATGGGGGAAGGGCAGGAAGGATCGGCGAGGGGTCGGCGGTCATACGGCATCCCCCGCAAGATCGAGCAATTCGAGACAGGACGCGGCCAGGCAGGCAGTTCGCCACAGCCGACCGCTGGACTCCCCGGGCAGGACGGCGAGCGCGGTTATCGCGGCCCGCTGCAACACGACGTGCGTCCCGGGGACTTGTGGATGCCGGCGTGCGGCGAGCGGGAGGAGGTATGCCACGACGGCGGTCAGGGCACGGTGCGTGTGGCGCAAGGTGTCGGGGTGCGGGATGGTGCGGGTGTTCCACCAGGCGTGAGCGCGTCGGCAGGTCTCGCGAATACCGCTGTAGCTCGTGTCTGCGTCGGGCAACGCCTTCACCCCCAGCCGGGGCAGCAGGCCGTCCGGGTCGGGGGCCTCCGCGACCGGGAAAGGAAGCTGTCCGCGTACGACGGCGCGTGTACCACGCTGTACGAAGACCACGCCTTCGTCGTGCAGGAGATGCAAGGCATTGACGAGGACGGGGGCAGGGATCGCCAGAGCACGCGCCATGACGCCCTGGGTCGGAAGGGCCGTGTTCGGGGGGTATACGCCGGCCTGGATGAGTGCTTTGATCCACTCGGCAGCTTGGACGCCACGGTCGGACAGAGTGGCGCCTGCAACGCGGATCTGGCCTCCGGTCCCGATCGTGACGAGCCCTTCGGCTTCGAGGTCGCGAGCGGCCAGGACTATGCGGCTCGCCGACGCCGGGCCACAGCCGTTCTCGGCGGCGATCCTTCCCGCACTCAGGCTGGCACCAGGCGGGTAGACGCCGGTGGTGATGGAACGCCGCATCCGCCGTGCGATCTCCTCGACACCGGGGCCCGGTCGGCTCGCTTCGTCGAGCGCGCGCAGGAGACGGCCGATGGAAGCACACAGCTCCAGCAGCGGCGGTTCAGCGGCACCGTCGCCCACAGGCTGAACCGCCGCGATCAGATCGTGCCACCGCTCCTGGGCCGCCAGAGACGTGACAGCGCCCCGGAGACGGGTCTCAGCGGCGGGCAGCCAGCAGGCAATGAACCGGTGCACGGCCTGCCGGTCGTCCGGCTGCTCGGGCCGGGACTCGAAGGTGTTGACCAGCCGGGTGAGAGCGGACCGGCCACCCCTCAACTCCCTGTGACTCGGAAGGTGTTCGGACATACCGAGGGAGTCGTGCGCGGAGGGAGTGGTGTCGGTGGTCATGATGGCGCTCCGGACCTGACGTTGGTCGGCTGAGGGGCGATGCCGCACGGATTGGCGAGCGGGAGGCAGGCGACGCGATGCACGGTCCACGTCCACCGCTCGGTAGGGGCATCGGCGTAGAACACGTAAGGCTCGCCGCGCCGCAGAAACTCAACCGCCGTACGGAGAACGGTGGGGTCGCCGAGCCACGCCCACATGGCGTGGAAGGTGTCGCGGTCGAAGGACACGCTCGTGGATCGGACCGCCTCACGTACCCACTCGATCGCCGGGCCGGGCAACGGGACGGTCAAGTCGGTGAGCAGGACCGGCAGCGGCGGGTCCGCATGACACCAGAACGTACGGGGCAGCGGGCCGCTCACGACTCGTCCTCCGCTGTCGTCAATGTGGTCGAGGAGTTCGGACGCGGCCATCGCCAGCAGGCGCAGATGTGCCCGGTCTGCTACGAACTCGCCCACAGGTTCACGTCCCCGTAAGGACTCGGCGCGAGTGACGGCCGCGGTTACGTCCGGGTACGACGGCCACGCGCGGTCCCGGGCGATCTCCACGAGCTGACCGAGCAGCCGGTCCAGCCGAGTCATGCTCCGGCCCAGCTCGAGAACTTCTGCGCTGTCCGGTTCCGGAATCTCCTCGACCGGCGGCCAGCGGCGCAGCACAAGGCCGTGCTTCTTGAGCCGGTGCTTCGGACCGGCCACTCCGATGGGCCCCGCCATCGCCCCGAGAACCGCGTCGAGATCGTCCTCCAGGTCCTCGTCGTGGAGGAACGCCGACCGCAGCGAGTCCAACAGCGCGGTCGCGCCCTGAGCAAACTCCGCCTCGGGAAGTCGAGCCGGCAGGAGGATCACTTGGCCTCCCGTGCCGTCTCGCACCGGAAGATCGCCCAGGTCTCTTGGCCTGTGCTGCCCCAGTCGTCGGCGAACGCCTCGACAAGCGCCATACCCCGGCCGTTCTCATCGTCGGCCCCCGCCCGCTTCAGGACCGCTGGGGCGGGATTCCCGTCGGTCACCGAGACGGAAAGCACGCCCTCAACAGCACGGATCGCCAACTCGACCGGGTGGTCGCCACCGTACTGAACCGCGTTGGTGACCAACTCAGACACCACCAGCACCACGTCGTCGGCCACCGGCTCACACACCCCCGATCGCACCAGGAATCGAGCCGCCGACGCACGCATGTCCGCCACCGCCGGCGGGTCGGGCAGGAAGGCCGCCTGAAAGGTGTGCGCCTGTATCTGTGCGGCAGAGTCTTGGGGCCAAGCTGCTGTGCGCGGCTCGACCAGGCGCCCCGGGCAAGTACGAGAGGTGGTGCTCTGGCTCATGACGGCCTCGGCTTCGTGGGGAGTGCTGACCGGGCCTCGCCATCTCAAGACGGACTGACAGAGACGTCGAGGGGAGGTCCAGGTTTCCCCTGAAGTGCTAGGCCGACCATGTCACCGGAGGTATCACCTGCATCTCGTCGGGTGACCTGGGTATCACCGACATGTCATCTGGACCCCACTTGCATTCAAGATCTCTACCGAGCAAGCAAGCTGAGCAATAGTTGGAAATAGGGCTTGCTGCCCAGGCCGATACGGGTCGGCCCATCGATACCGGCCAGAAGGGAGCCGTTGCAAATGGAAGCGCGGACACTGCTTCAACTGCTGGTCTGGGAACGCGGCTGGGCGTACCCCCGCTTCAGGCGAGAGTACGAGAAGGCCGCACGGGAGTTATCGGCCGCGGCCGGCCAGCGTCCTTCCACAGCAACAGTGGAGGAGCAGACCTTCCGCCGATGGACCGCAGGGCGAGTGAAAGGACTCCCCAACCAGCCTGCACCCGAGATCCTTGAGCACATGTTCGGCCACAGTGCCCGGGCCCTCCTCAGCCCGCCTGTTGGGCCGTCATCCAGTGCTGGCTGCGCACCTACGATCGATGAGAGTGATCTTGTAATGACTGCTCGTGATGCCGCTTCTCACGCAGGGGACGCCGCGTCCCTGAACGTGCCGGACATGACACTCGACCAGCTTGGCGACGACATCGTCGCCCTGGCACGGGAGTACAACCGAACGTCTCCCTTCGAGGTCTATCGCAGGGCCAAGGATCTGCTGGGCATCGCGCAGTCGCTGCTGGAACGAACGCAGGTGCCACGTCAGCGGGAGCGTGGATACCTGGCGGCGGGTCAATCGGCTGCCGTTCTCTCCGCAATCTGCTTCGACCTGGGATCGCTCCCCGCCGCGGTCTCACTGTCTCGGACGGCTGCGCTGTACGGCCAGGTGATCGAGCACGGTCCACTCCAGGCGTACGCGCACGGTGCGCTTGCGTTTCTGGCCTTCTGGGGCGGTCGCCCGGCAGACTCCGTCCGCCTCGTGCGCACGGCGCAGCAGTTCGGCGGGCTCGGCGACACGGCCAGGACACGGCTGTTCGCGATCGAGGGCCGTGCCCACGCGCACCTGCGTGATCAGGCGGCAGCGGAGAGGGCGGTACGGAGCACGCTCGACCAGAGCACCGGTTCGCGAGACGACCTGCACGACGGCGTTGGCGGGGAGTTCGGGTTCCCGAGGGACCGAGTCGCCATGAGCAATTCCACTACCTATCTCCTGCTCGGAGACGCCGACGGCGCCGAAGAAGCCGCGGACCAAGCCCTTCAACTTCTCAGCGCCAAACCCGAGGATCAGCGTCCCCTGCTCATCTCGACCCAGGCGCATGTGGACCTTGCCCGCGCCCGACTTCTGCGAGGCGAACTCGACGGGGTTCAGGCGGCCCTTGAGCCCGCCTTCAACGTGCCGACCGAATGGCGCGGAGCCGGAACACTCGAACGCATGGCGGCAGTTCGCGTCGGCCTCTGCCGGCCGGAGTTCCATGGGGCCGCCGAGGCGATCGCGCTCGGGGAGCGGATCGAAGAGTTCACAGCAGCCGCATCGGCACAGCGGCTGGGTGGAACACCGCCTCTCGCCATCGAGCCCTGACCGTCACGAGCCAACCTTCGCGAGGATTTCCTCCTCCTTCTCCGTCGAGATACCGTGCTCGGCCCAACGGGGGTGTTCGACCGGCAGGCCACCCGACTGCATCCACTCCCAGGTGTCAGCCACGGTCTCGGCCAGCGGTCGGCATCGCAGCCCAGCCGCCTGCGCGCGAGACGAGTTCACGTTCCATGCGCCCGCGTTGGTTCGCCAGAGCGGAAGTTCCGTCCACTGCTGCACCTGGTGCTCGATCAGAAGATCATCCGGCGCCCAGACCAGTCGGCCCCCGCTCCCGGTGGCATCGAGGCAGGCCGTGAGGAAGCCGCCCATCGTCTCGCGGCCCAGGGGCGCGGTCACGTTGAACTCCCCGCCGACCGAGAACGCCGCCTGATCGAGCGCGAACTCCGCCACATCCCGGACGTCCACCGGCTGGATCGACTTCGCAGGATCTCCGGGGGCGATGATCGCCCCACCCTTGGCAGTGCGTCGTAGCCACCAGGGAAGTCGGCCGACGTACTCTCCTGGGCCCAGGATCACCCCCGGGCGCAAGATTGAAACCCGAGGAGCACCGAACACAGAGGTGGCGGCGCGCTCGGCACCGGCCTTCTGGCGCCCGTAGTACCAGTCGGGCCCGTCCCAGTTTGTTGGCAGTCTCCCGTAGTCCGCGTCAGCGTCGGCGGGCGCGTCCAGCAGTTCGGAAGACTCCGTCAGCGGCTCGTTCGGCCACCCGCGGTAAGCGTTCACGGTCGAGACGTAGACGTACCTGCTCGCCACAGGCTCCAGCACCCGAGCACCGGACAGCACATCCCGCGGAGCAAGCTCGGAGGCCGAAGTATCGATCACGGCGTCCCAAGGGCCCTGCTGCCCAAGCCGGAGCAGGTCCTCGCGCACAGTGCGGTCTCCGTGAATCTCACGGGTCCCGTCCGGCACGGTACCGGACCGTCCCCTGTTGAAGGCAGTCACCGACCACCCACGCTCAAGGGCGGTCTGGGCAACGGCCCGGCCGAGGAACCAGGTTCCGCCGAGAACCAGAATCTTCATGATGCCGATTCTGCCCGCTCGCTCACCCTCAGTGCCACAACTCCCGAGGCCAGGATCCTGCGGTGTCGGGCGTTCTCGCGCGGTGGCTGCCTTCGCTGTCACCGGTAGCCGCGGGTGGGTGTCAGCCAGGCGACTTGGATCAACTGTCCGCCGTCCTCCGCGTCGTCGCCGGGCTCGTCTGGAGCCGGAGCCTGCCGTACTCCCTCGATCTGTCGCTCGATCCCACGAAGGTTCTCCTGGAGGTCCATCGTCACGACGCCGTCGACGGTGACCTTCAGCGGGTCCGCCAGAAGCCTCGCCCGCCGCTCGCCCAGCACCTCCAGGGCGACGGCACGCACCGACCGCAGCCGGAACAGACGGCGCTCCAGGTCAGCCGGGTCGGAGTCCGGTCCGAGTTGCGCCAGTAGCCACGATCGCTGGAAATCGTCCACCAGGTCCTCCTTCGCCAAGAACCAGGACGACCCGGCACCGGAGACATCCCGGTGCCGGGTTGTCCGGAGCGCGGTCCTATACCGGCTCACTGAGGTAGGGAAATTCCGGGCGCAGCGTGCCGGTGCCGGAGTCGGCGTCCAGCCCGCCGTCCACCGGCTTGTGCAGAACCAACTCGTACATCTCCTCGGCGATGTTCTCGACGAGGTTGCGTCCGTTGCGCCGACCGCCGGTGAACTGTGCGCTGGTGCCGATGCAGTAACGGAGGATGTCCGGCATCAGGATGTCGCGGACCTCGGCCGCGTACTTCTTGGCGTTGCCGTTGTACCCGTTGGCGCCGACGGCTGTGGCGATCTTGTTCTGGATCTGGTCGCCCCAGGTGGCGTCGTCGAGGGCGGGCTCGGTGGCGGCGTAGGCGTCGGTCTCGTTGAGGCCGAGGATCGTGGAGGTCAGGGGGATGGCGGCGCGATCGGTCTGGCGCCAGGCACCGCCGGCGTCGGTGGGTACGGCGATGGCTCCCCAGAACCCGATGGCCATGCCTCGGAAGAGGTAGTCGGGGATCTCGACCACGATGGCGTGGACGTTGCTGTCAGCGAAGAGGTTCCTGGCCCGGTCCGGGTTGTAACTGCCCAGGTCCAGGGCGCTGGCGTTGACCACGGAGGTGCGGACCGCGGTGACGACGGAGGGCTCGATGTAGAAGGGGTCACCCGCGACACCCGCCCAGAACCGGATGCCGCCCAGGCCGGTGGTCTCCCTGCCCGTCTTGGTACGGGCGAGAACGACACCGTCGGCGTCGCGGTTGCAGGCGTCGGGGCCAGGCAGGAGGGAAAGGGTGGCTCCCTGCCGACCGCGCCAGTCGTGATCGCTGAAGGTGGCGCGCAGGGTGAAGTCTTCGCGCCCGTCACCGGTGACATCGATCTTGAGTTCGTAGACCGCTTCGTGGTGGAAGCCGTTGCTGCCGCCCGGATTGGTGTTCATCACGAACACCGTTCCGGTGGTGCCGCGGAAGAGATAGACGTCGCTGATGTCCAGGCGGGGGTCGTTCTTGGCGCTAAGACTGTCGAGATGGTCAGACATGCGAACTCCATGGCAAATGGTCAAAAACATGGGGGCGGACGGAGACGTGGCTCCACGTCATGGCCGTGCCTCCGCCGCGCAAGGGGGCTACTCGGCGGCGGACCGTGCCCGGCGCTGCGTCGTTCTCTTCGCGGCGCCCTTGTCCGCGGCCTCGGCGGTGTCGGGGGACTGACCGGCGTCAGGCATGGGGGTGACGGGGACCGGTTCCTCGGCCTCTGCTGCCTCCGGACCCTCCGCACCCGGTGCGACGTCCCACGCGTCCGGGTTGGTGATCAGGGCGGCAATCTGCGGATCAGGGCGCTGGCCGGGCAGGAGGACCATCTCCTCCCGGGTCTGCGGGTGCCGCACGTACACGGCCGCGATCAGACGAGGTACCGGCATCACAGCACCTTCGCCACGATGTGCGCGTCCGGCGTGTGCATCACGGGCATGCCGACAGCGGCGCCCTTGGTCCAGATCTGGACCGGGTCATCCTGCACGCCACGGGTGATGATCAGGCCCGGCGCGTCCTCCCGGACGATCTCCGGATTCGAACCGCGGGACAGAACCAGCGCCTCGGCCGTCACGCCGAACATCGTCTGCGCCCACTTCTCCCGCTCCGGCGGCACCAGGATCCACAGGTCCTCCGGCAGCACCTTGCGCGGCTTGCCGTCCACCCGTACCTGCGCCTTGTAGAACTGGATGGGCGGCAGGCTGTAGTTGCCGCGCACGACGTTGATCTGCTGCGGGGTCAGCGTCGCCGTCGGCGTGGTGGACGGGTTCACGCTGCCGTAGTACGCGGCCCGGTAGGCGTTGTTCGCCGCGAGGAAGCTGAACGCCTTCCGGCTGGTGAGCACCAGCTCCGGCTCCGGGGCGCCGATGTCATCGAGGTGCTGGATCCACCGCAGCTCGTCCGCGATCGGATCGGAGGCCGGATCGGACCACGGGCGCGCGGCGACGGGCATGTTCTCGGCGGGAACGTTCCAGTCCACCTCCAGCGTCAGCCCGTTCTCCTGCACCAGAGTGAACTTCCCGTCCACGAGCACGTCACCGGCGGCCAGCTCCAGCCGGGACCGGATGGCCTCCACGTGCCGTTCGACGTCGTCGTACAGCAACTCGATCAGCCGGTCCTGGTCCGCACCGCGGGAAGCCTCCAGCAGGATCTGCTCCTGCTCGCCGACCACGAGTTTCTGACCGAGCGCGGGCAGCGCACCCTCACGGGAGGTCTGCCACGCCTCACGGGTCGCGAACGGCACACTCGCGTCGAACGCCCGGTACTTCGCGACGTTCACGTACCGGCCGGAGTCCTTGACCCGCCACTTGACCTCCGGCAGCACCATCGTCGGGAAGATCGTCTCGGTGAGCAGGAAGTCGGCCGGGGTGGGGATCGCGCGGGCGAACGTCGTCAGGTCAATGGCCTGGACGTCCTTCAACAGGTCCTGAATGGTCACAGCTCAGCCCCTGCTCACGCGAAGCGGACCTGGGCGGCCCGCGGGTGCCAGACGAGCTGCGACACGTCGATGCCACCGGGGATCAGGGACGCCTTCACCGATCCGTGCCACAGCAGCGCGGCCGGCACCCGGGTCTGCCCCGGTGCGAACGGAGCCTCCGTGAAGACGAAGCCGCGCAGAACCTGGCGCCCGCAGGTGGCTTCCGGGTCGTAGGGGCCGTACAGCTTCGACTCGCTGACCAGACCGACCGGAACGCCGGAAAGGACCCGGCCGTACGGCTCGCAGTCGTGGCCGCACTCGTAGTGGACGCCCTCGGTGAAGAGGTTCAGGTCGAGGGTGATCGTCACCGTGGAGTCGGTGCCGTGCAGTGAGGTCAGCCACTCGCGGTTGGCGGTCAGATACTCGGACTTCGAGACCGGCTGGATGGTCATTCTGTAGCTCCATGGACGTTGCGATCAGCATGCGCGCACCGCCCATGGGGGCAGTGCCGTCCACGGAGTTGAAAGGGGCGTGGTCCCCGACGTTCGTGTGCCCGTAGGTCAGCGGGAGTCGCTGAATGTGGCAACGAGACCGCGGCGACGGGCCATCTCCAGCCCGGCCGCGCCTGGCTTCGGCGGTGGCGTCGTCCGTGTCGGCCCCCGCCCGGCCGGTGCCCCGGCCGGAGCCGCTGGCACCGGCGGCGTACGGACCTCGCCGAACAGCTCCGGCCGCCGGGCACGCAGCGCCTCGGCCGCTGCCTGGATCTGCGTCTCGTCCGCGTCCTCGTCAGTGGCCAGCAGACGCTCCGCGTCGGTCAGGTCCTCACCCGACGCACCCAGCGCCACCAGAGCCCCACGGCGCAGGGCCGCCCGCTCCCGCTCGGCCGCCGCGTCCTCACGGCGGGATGCCAGTAGCTCCCGCTCAGCAGCCTGTTGTTCGCGGCGGTCCACCTCCGTCAAAGCGGCCCGCTCCGCCTCGCGCTGCGCGGTAACGAACTCCGACAGGGCCTTCGGCGTATCGAACCCCAACGACGCCAACAGACGCTTGACCGCGGCACGTTCGCCCTGGGCCTTCTCACGTGTCAGCATCTTGCCCAGACGTTCCTGGGTGACGGTCACCTGCTGTTCGGAGACGCCGCTGTCACCCGCGTCGTCCAGATGATCGTTCGTCTCGTCCTCCGATGAGGCACCGAGAACCGGGTAGATCGGCCGCCCGTCACGGCGATAGCCGACAGGGTGACGAGCGGGCAGGGGCCGGACCATACAACTCCTCCAGTGCGCGCCCCCGCGCTGCCGATCAGTGTAGCCAGCTCTCGCACGCCACTAGAAGGCCGATCTCTACCGCACAATCCCAGAACCCGTCACCAGCCGACTGCCCTACACGTACTCTGACCTCGTGCCACGGCACGGCGACCCCTCTGCCACATCTGTCCCTAGAAACCGGACAATTCAGTGGAGGAAGCCGATGCGACGGCACTTAGGTGAGCTGGTAGAGAAGCTCGGACGACGCGAACTGGCCTTGATCATCGTTGGTGCGATTGCCTCAGCGGTGGCGGCGAAGTTGTTGGACGTGCTGCTGTAGCTGGCGACCCTGGCGCTCTAATCGCCGGGGTCGCCAGCCGCTCGATGGCCGCTCCCCAAGGGGCCCTGCTCGGTTCACCGGGCAGGGCCTCGCAGGCTTCGAGATCCTGCTGACCATGCGTTTTGAGGTGAAGGTTCGGGCCGTTGGCAGTCAATCCCTCGGGCCAGTCAGTGGTGGCGTAACTGGTCTCTAATCAACTTGGCGGCAATGAAAGCTTAGACGATCCAGGGACGCCGGGTAAGTTTCTAGCGACGTTGGCCCCGCTAGCCTCTGCGGACGTCGGACTGATTAAAGGTCAGCGATTGCGGATCAGCAGCAACTACGCTCACCGTGTCGCGAAGCCGAACGCAGTCTGCCTTCTCTGTTGCTCCTGGCTGTCTCTCTGGTTGCTTGGGTCTTCTGTTGTCTCCGCAGACGGTTTCGGTTCGACGACTGGCGTATCTTGCCGACCCGCCTCCCGGATGCGAGCCACCTCCTGAGAGACGTCGTCGATCGGGTAGCCAGCATCCAGCAACATCTGCACGGCCGTCTCCAGCGAGATCACCCGCGCCCCGTACGCCGTGACGACCTCCTCCAGCACCGCAGCGCGGTCCGTCGGTGTATGAGGCGCCCACGCCAGCCTCGCGGAGAACGACTCCCCTTCCATCCACCCGGCCGCCCGGCCAGCTTGGTACAGACGCTGCACGAACTTCAGCAGCAGCCGGTACTTGTGCTCCCTGGCCAGCCGCATCGCCCCAATCAGCGCATCCAGCGGCGCCAGCGCCAGCTGGAACGCGTACCCCGACGGCACCTCCGAAGCATCCAGCGTGCCCAGCCCCGCCGCAGTGATCCGCGAGTTCGCCGCAATCCGGTCCAACAAGTGCTCCACCCGGGCCCGCAGTTCCGCCAGCTGCGGCGAAGTGTCCAACGCATCCATTCGCCCGCTGTCGCCGAGCTGCCACACCGCGCCGGCCTCCACTTTCAGCTTCTCCGGCCTACCCGTCGCCCGGTCCACCGGCAGCCGTGCCCCCGCCAGCCCGATGATCGGCGTTCCCGTGGTCGCCGAGGCCGCCGAACTGTCCGAATCGGTCGCTGCCAGCTCGTCCAGGCCCTGAAGAACGTGGGCCAGAGCCGATCGCCCCCAGTGCTCCCCACCCTCCGGGATCGTGTTCGTGATATGGACGACCGGCACGAAGTCGATCATCAAGTCCAGCCGGTTTAGCTCCGTGCCGTCCGACCGCACCCGGAAGACGGCCCTGTCCATCGGCAGCCGATCCAGTGTCTCCCCGCGCTTCAGATCCTCCAGCAGCCACTCGGCGTCCGTCAGGTAGCACGTCACGTTCGAGGAGCGGCCTGGCTCCCACGGGTATATTCGCGTGGCGTTTCCGTCTTCGGAGATCGGGCCCAACTCGTACGTCACCCGCCGTACCCGGGCCTTCAGTCGTTCATCCGGATCCTCTGGCAGCTCCCACGCCAGATGCACACAGGTCGGGTAGTCCTGGTCCTGGTCGTCGTCCCACTGGGGGAAGAAAAAGCCCGGGTCGTAGACCCGCAGCGTCGGCCGCTGCTTCTCCGGGCTCCACGCCAGCACGTACACGCTGTCGCCCAGCAGCACGGCCGTACGCTCCGCCTGCTGGATCCGCAGCGTCAGCAGCTCCTTTTCCGCCCACACCCGCAGCCGCTCCTGGACCGCGGCGGCCTCCACCGCGCCGGGTTCCGGCGATTCCTGGTCGGCATGCTCGGCACCGGACACCGCGATCTGTTGGTCGGACCCGAGCAAATAGCCCAGCGCCGTGTCGACCAGGTTCGCCGCATCGCCCAGCTCGCGCCGTTCCAACGCGGCCTCGTCGCCCGCAGCCGCCGTGAGCTGCCCGGCCTGGTTGTTGTCGTACGACGCAAGCACCTTGTACGCGGCCAGCCGCCGCAACTCGTGCGGCGGCACCCACGTCTTGGCCAGTTCCGGAAACGCGCGGCTGCTCGGACGCCCAGCCTCGGCCATCACGGGCTTGTAGTTCAGCCACGACCACGCGTCGATGGCGAGTTGACGCAGGCCCACATCCACTCCTGGAAGGTCGACCCCGCGCCAGTTCCTCAGCCTATCCCCGGGCCAGCCCCGAACCGCTAGTCCGTACCGGGAAGGTTCCTAGGTGCTGGTCAGCAGGCCCAGGGCCACAAAGACCGCACCCGCAACGGCAAGTGTGAAGGCTCGGGTTCGCGACAAGCGCGGAACCTCGACTTCACTGATCTTCAACCCTTCCCCGACGAGCGCGATGAGGATGCACAGAGCACCGACCACTTGCAACGTCACGACTTCAGCCCCCAATAGTCGTCAGACACGAGGGTCAGACTACCCTTGGAAGTGGGTAAAAGTACACAGGTGGAAGAGGTGGGCTACTCGAATGGTGCTAGGTGCTGGCCTGATGCCATCTCGCGGAGCCGCGGGAGGTCAGTTACAACCAGTTTGCGGTAGCCCGTCTCAATCACACCCTCCGTGCGAAGGGCCTTCAGCAGCTTCACGATGGACTCGCGAGAAGCGCCGACGCGCGTCGCCAAGTCAACCTGAGAGAAAGTCACGTCGATCACCGTTCGCCCACCAACCTCCTCGCCAGCTTCGGCAGCCAATTGAGTCAGGAAATATGCAAACCGCGCCCTTACTGTCAGACGAGCAAGACGACTCCTTTCCTCATCCGCCTCGCGAAGCCGAGTAACGAAAAACCGAAGCACATGAGGCATAAGGTCGTGCTCCTCAATGAAGTGCACAAACTTTTCAGACGGAACATCAAGCACCGTGACGTCGCTGGCTGTTCTAACCCTGGCGCCCTGCGTTCCAGTTGACAGCACACTTTCCAACCCCAAAGGCTCCCCAGGCCCACGGTAGGCCAAAACCACCTCGGCACCATCTTCAGCAGCGCGGGAAACCGCCACATGGCCGCTCTCGATAATCAGCACCGAATGAACGGGCTGCTGCTCGACAAAGATCACATGTTGTAGCGGAAAGTGGACCCGAGTACCCATACTCTCAAGCTCTTGCTGCAACTCGACACTCAAGGCCGCCATGAAAGATCCACTCATGCATTGAGTGTAGTTCTCCCCAGATGACTGTGGCCAATTACTCTCGGTTCGATGCGTCTGGTCATCGCCGTCCATGGAGACGCTGGTCGTCCCCTCCACGCGGTGGCGGCATCGTCGGATCCAGGAACAGGTCCCACAACGCCCACACCGCCGAGTCCAGCAGGTCCGGAGAGTCCTCCGTTTCCCCCTGCCCGACGAACGTCGTCATCTGTTCCTCCAGCTTCGCGAACGGCCGGGCAGGACCGACGTGCGACACCCGAGCCTGCTCGTACAGCTGCGCCGCCGGGGCCGCGCGTGCCCGCTTACCGCGCGTGGCGTGGACGATCCGCCAGTTCACCGTCGGGTCGACCTGCTCCAGCAGCGCGGGCAGGTAGTCACCGCCGTTGTTCGCCTCGATGACCACACAGTCCGCCCGGTGCTCGTGATACAGCTGCGCGACTCGCTTCATCGCCTGGGTCGGCGTGTGCCGGTCCTGCTCACAGTGCAGCAGATACCCGCGGGGCCGGTCGTCGCCGAACATCGTCTCCACCGGATAGCCGCGCCCTGCCACCGTGAAGGCCGTCATGTCCGCGTTCTCGTGGCTCTTGGTCGCCGGGTCCACCGCAACGACCACCCGCTGAAGGTCCGGCAGGTGCTCGGGCCGGGGACGGAAGCCCTCGACCTCCAGCATCCAGCCTTTCCAGAGCGCACCCTCCACATCCTCCAACAACTCCCCGGACAACTCCTGCCGACCGAGACGGGTGCCGGCGTACTCCTCCTCCAGCTCCGCCCGCGCGGCTGGGGACAGGTTGGCGTCGTTCTCCCGCATGTGGCCGCGCGTCAGCACCACCCGCGGCGGCTCCCCGCCCTCCCGATGCGCCTTCTCCTGGACCCGGCCGCGCTCGACCAGCTTCTTCACGTGCGGCAGCGGCTTCGGCGTCGTGGAGATCACCACCTGCGGGCTGTCCGCCTCCCGCAGGCAGAACCACAGCATGTCGTAGACCTCCTGCGCGGTATGCCGCGACCAGGCCGCGTACTCATCGCACCACGCCTTGTCGAACGCCCATCCACGCAGGTTGTCCGGCGTCTCCGCACCGAACCCACGGATCAGCGTGCCGTTAGTCAGCCGCAGCGTCGTCTCACCGAGCGACGAGTTGTACTTCGCCACCTCCTCCGGCGGAAACACCGACAGCAATCCCGACTTCGGAGACTCGAAGCAGATGTCCCGGACCAGCGTCGCGTTCTTCGCCACCACGGCGATCTGCAACCCCGGCGTCTTCGCCCACTCCCTCACCGCCTCCGCCGCCGTCCGACTCTTGCCCCAGCCACGACCGGTGAGCAGCATCCACACCGTCCACAGCCACAGCGGCCGACGCTGCGACGCGCGGGCATGGTGGTGCAGCCACCCCTCGTGAGGTAGCCCATCGCAGTCCGGGACCTCGCACGCCCACCGGCGTGCCGATAGCTCATCGGCCCGGAGCAGCTCCCGTATCTCGGCCTTGAGCTGTTCGTCGCTCATCACCGCCGGGTCGACGAACTCCTCGACGATCCTCCGCTTGGCTCGTCCCCGGGTCACTGCACGTTCTCCGACAACCGGCGCTCCAGCTCCCGGCGTAGCTGATCCATCCGGGCCCGCCGCTCCTCGTCCGACAGGGCCGACACGTCCGCGTCCGGATCCCGGTCCTCGGCCGTTCCGGCCGCCGGGGCCTCGCCCACCGCCCGCCGCTCGATCTCCGCCGCGACCTGGATGTACCGCAGCAGCTCCGACGGCGACAGCTCTCGCGGGTCGAGGGTCTGGAGCCGCGCGACCGCTTTGCTCTGCACGGCCTGCGCCAACTTCGCGTGCCTGCGGGCCACTTCACGCCGCGCCTGGGACTGCTCCGCAAGGAACAGCCGGTCCTGCTCCCGGTCGTACGCCGTGGCCCGCAGTACCCATGCGAACCGCCGCGACCACCGGCCCACCAGCGCGCGGGATTTATCCAACTCTCGTGCCACCTTCGTGACACTCCGCGCGGGACCAAGATCGCGGTACACAGCGAACGCCGCGAAAGCCTGCACGGACTCATGGTCCTGGCGCTCCCAGGGATCGATGAGGCCCCGGACAACCACCGGTCAGCCTTCCTTCTCCCCCTGTGCCAACGATGCCAGCCACCATAAGTCACATAAGAGCAGTCAGTCGGTCTGCGCAGGCGGAACGGTCTCGGCCGGAACAACCGCGTCGACACCCACAGGTGCGCTTCAGACCAGGGCCTGACGGACCCGGTCGCGGGTGCTGACGGCCGCGGTGGCACCGGTCGCCGCCAGCAGCAGAATGACGACGATCACCGCGTCAGTCACGTCGCACCACCCGGAAGTCACCGGACAGGGCCCGCGAGGCGATGACGTTCCCGCAGACCAGCAGCGCGCCGATGGCCATAAATTCCACCATCGCCCGGCTCGGCTCGGTGCCCGCGCACAGGACGAGCACGACCGCCGCGCCGAATCCCGCGGCGCCCCAGGTCACCGCCGCGGCGCGCGGCGGATCGTCCCCGAGGTCGTTGGCGAGCAGCCGGGCGAAGAAGAGCGCCGACCGGGCCCAGCAGGGCGAATAGGACAGCGAGATCGACGTACGAGGGACGCTCGTAGCCCTGGGCGAGCAGGAGCAGGTCAGGCGGACGACGGAGGTGGACAGGTTGTGGGTCACGACCCGGCGGCGCAACGGTCCAGTGCACACGCCCCACAGGACCGCCCCCGCTCCCAGGCCCAGCACGACGGTCGACGCCAGGATCCAGCCATTCACCACCGACTCACCGCCCTTCGCGCGGCATGCACCGCAATCCCGCCCAGGCTGCCGCACCAGCACCGACCGTCAATTCCAGGGTGTTCGCGGTGCTGATGAACACCAGCCACAGCAGGGCGAGCCCGGCTCGCCATGCGGACAGCTCACCCGCGGCGAGAAGCGTCCTGCGGCAGGTCATGGGCCTTCCTCCTCGGGCCGCTGCGGGACGGTTGTACGGCGGGACGTCCGATATGCCGCTTCCGGCATCCAAGCACCGCCGGGACCGGAGAGGGCAGCGGCACACGTATGCAGATCCGGAGTGCCCCGGGAGGGACTGAGCGCCTGCCGGCTCTCTCTCACGAGGGCCGCGCAGCGTCTCGACGAGCTGGCATGACATGGCGGGGCCGAAGTGACCGACGGGACAGGTACCTGGATGACGCGCACCGGCTCGGTACGGCCCGGAAGACCGCGTCGGCCGACCGCCGCCACGGCCCGTTCCGGGAACATCCGAGTGAAAGGAGCGGAGCCGGGGACTTGGCATGCAAGCCAGGTTCGGCAGCCTTCCCCCGGGGGCCGGGCCCGGTCGAGGCCCCTCTGGTTCGGACCATGAGCCGGAGGGGTCGCTACGCGGTCAGGACGGGCTGCCCCGCTCGCAGACCAGCTGTGCGACCTCACGGAGTTTGACGTTCTGCTCCTGTGAATAGCGGCGCAGCACGTCGAAAGCCTGATCTTCGGTGAGGTTGTGGCTGCCCATGAGGATGCCCATGGCCTCGCCGATGACATGGCGGGTGGCGACAGCGTGTTCCATCTGAGCGTGGCTGCGAGCACTGGAGAAGGCGACCGCGGCGTGGGAGGCCAGCAGCCAGCCGGCCAGCTCACTGGCCTCGGTGAAGGCCCCGGGCTTACCGGAGTAGAGGTTCAGAGCACCGAAATCCTCGTCCTCGGTGTACAGCAGGAAGCCCATCATGCTGCCCACGCCGAGCCGGTGTGCCCTGCGGGCGTAGGAGGGCCAGTGCGGCTGCTCCACCGTGAAGTCCGGGATGCGGAACACCCGCTCGCCTTCCTTGATACGCGCCGCGTCAAAGCACGGTCCCTCCTTCAACCGCTCCTGCAAACGGTCACTCTCGATCACCAGCTTGTCGGTGGGGGCAAGCGTCTGAACCTTGGCACCGTGCAGCACCAGAATGCCGGCCGCGTCGCAGCCCTCCACCAGATCGATGGCCGAGTCGGTGATCCTTTCGAGGGTGGCACCGACCGACGGTTGCGCCAGAAGATCCCTCGCCATCGATGCCATTTGCTGCGCGAACCGCGCCCACTCCATCGCTCCGCCACCTCCGGTCCGTCCCGGTGGTCCCGTATACCCAGCATTCCACGGACCACCCACCGCCTCGGTACGCCCAGAGATGTTTGCCTGACTCACATTCCCCGCGGTAAGGCGCCTGCGTCGTTGGTTGGTCTGGGACGCCGCCCAGGTGTTTGTGCGCCAGGTCGGCGGGGACTCGACGTGCAGAACTTAGAACAACTGCTCCAAGGACCGCCGAGAGGATACGGACGCACGAGGGACGGCGGGCGCAATGGCCGCCTTTCTGGGCTTCAACAGCGTAGGCCCGTGTCGCTTCGCCCTCTGAGAATCCGAACTCATGACCGCCGTGCTCGTGCGGCCCGGATGTGAGGCGGCATGTCGAACACAAACGGCACTTCGAAGCCACATGATCCGCAGCGGGGCAGCTCTGCGCGGACCGCGCACCGCTCCACCGAGAACTACAGGGCCAGCGGTCGGCGCAGGCCCCCGGAACTGCTGCGTCAGGCACGTACCCAGTTCGCTGAGCTCACCGGCATGGATGCCGAGACCGTGTCGTCCTTCGAGCAGACGGAGGACGGCTGGTCCCTCGAAGTGGAGATCCGGGAGCTCGCCCGCGTGCCCGACACCATGAGCCTGATGGCGAGCTACCAGGTCGATCTTGACACCGAAGGGCAGCTCACGGGTTACCGACGCATCCGCCGCTACGAACGCGGCAGAGCCGACCCGCGCGGGCCGGGCGGCGGCCGATAGGGCACTCCCGCGACCCGCCCCACGAAACTTCACAACGGACAGGGAGGAAGAGGCGCATGACTGTAGTACCGGCACAGCAACCCGCCGGAGGCACCAGCAGCAGCCTCTACGACGTGCTGGAACTCGTACTGGACCGGGGTCTCGTCATTGACGCGTTCGTGCGTGTGTCCCTGGTCGGCATCGAGATTCTGAAGATCGACGCCCGTGTCGTCGTCGCAAGCGTCGACACCTATCTGCGCTTCGCGGAGGCATGCAACCGCCTCGACCTGGAGGCGGGACCGCGCAAGAGCCCCGGGCTCCCGGACTTGGTGGGAGAGATCACCGAGTCCGGTGCGCGGGGCAAGTCGAAGGGTGCACTGTCCGGAGCCGCCGAGACCGTCTCCGACGCCTTCCACGAAGCGCGTGAGGAGCATGCAGCCAAACAGGGCGAGCCCCGCCCGCGGCCCCGTAAGAGCACCGAAGCGCGAAGGAAAGAGGAGCGGGAGTGAATACCTACGTCTACGGGATCACGGCTGCCTCGCACCCCGCGCCGCCGAAAGGGATCGCCGGCGTCGGCGACCCGGCCCGCCTGGTCCGGACGCTCACCGAGGGTAATCTGACGGCTGTTGTCAGTGATGCACCCGAGGGTCTGCGCCCCAAGCGGAAGGACCTCTTGGCCCATCAGAACGTGCTCACCGAGGTGGGCACGGCGGGCTGTGTGCTTCCCATGCGGTTCGGTAGCGTCGCCCCCGATGACGGCACCGTCACCGACGTGCTCGCGCAGCGGGCGGACCACTACCAGGAGCGGCTGCGGGCGCTGAGCGACACGGTCGAGTACAACGTCAAGGCCATCCCCATCGAGGAGGCCGTACTGCGCCGCGTGGTCGGCCGGAACTCGGAGATCCGGGATTTGGCGGATGCCAACCGTCGTGCGGGCGGCGGCAGTTACGAGCAGCAGGTTCGGCTCGGCGAGATGATCGTGTCCGCGGTGCAGGCTCAGCAGAGCGAGGACATCGCAGCGGCGACGCGGGCCCTGGAACCGGAGGCCGTCGCCGTCAGCGCCGGTCCGGAGTCGACGGACTGCCTGGTCAACCGGTCCTTCCTGGTCGGGCGGAACTCCGCACAGGCATTCCTGGCGGCCGTGGAGGACGTTCGGAAGGAACTTTCGCACCTGGAACTGCGTGTCAGCGGTCCGCTGCCGCCGTACAGCTTCGTGGAGCTGGGCCCGGCCGAGCCCGCGCACCGTACGCCCGACAGTGCCCACCCAGGAGCGAGGTAGCGCCATGGAATGGATCAGCGAAGCGCGGCCATGTGCGTGGTCGACGAGAAGGAGTTCGGTCGGGACACGGCCTTGGATCCTCGACCTAGTGAAGATCGGCCTGCACTGCGAGGCAGGCCCAGGCGATAGGACGGCGTGATGAACCGAGTGGGACTCGGCCTGGCCCTGGGGGCCGGATACGTCCTCGGACGTACGAAGAAGATGAAACTGGCGCTCGCCATCGGCTCGCTGATGGCCGGCAAACGATTGAATCTCGGCCCACGGATGGTCACTGACCTGGTGAACCAGCAGCTGCGGGACAACCCGCAGTTCAAGGAGATCGGCAACCAGTTGCGTGGGGACCTCCAGGGCGTCGGCAAGGCAGCGTCGGGCGCGATGGTCGAGCGACAGATCAACGCGCTGGCCGACCGTCTCCACGGGCAGACCGCCCAGGTGCGCGACCAGCTCGCCGGCGTGTTGCCGGACGTCTCGGCCCCCGCCGCCGACGAGGGCGAGAACGAGGAGCCGAGCGAGCCCGACGAGGAGACCGAGCCGGATCGCAAGGAAGAACCAGAACGCAAGGAAGAACCGGAAAGCAAGGAAGAAGAGGCGAAGGGGCCTGCACAGAGAGTTGCCAAGAAGGCGCCGGCCCGGACGCCGGCACGGAATGCGGCAAGGACGGCTCCCGCCAAGAAGGGGGCTCCGAAGAAGACCGTGGCCAGGACGACAGCCGCGGCCGGTAGCGGTTCCACCGGCCGGGCCCGGCGACCGAAGGGTGGCGGAGGACGATGACCGAGACCCTCGGCTCCGCGACGTCCGCCGTGGGCGGCGCTCGTACGGGAGCGAAGGACAACATGCTGAGCGGCCTGGCGCACAGCGAGGCCGCCGACCGGCTGAAGGCGGAGGCACAGGAGTTCCTTGCGGTCCAGGCCCAGCGGGCGCTGGTCGGCGTCGGGCAGCAGCTCGGCAAGGCCACAGGCAAGCTCACCGACATCGCCGAAGGCAACAGCCCGGGCCTGATCAAGCTGGCCCTGGAGGGTGGCCGCAAACTCGCGGAAGGAAAATCCCCGTTGCGCTCGGCCCTCGAAATCGGTACTTCCCGCGCCAAGGACCGTGTGATGGGCGCCCTGAAGAACCTGGGTGGCCGCAAGGGAAAGGGGAAGGGAAAGGGCGTGGGCAACAAGCCCACCACCATCATCGAGCAGATCGATGTCGGCGTACCCCTGCGCACGGCGTACGACCAATGGACCCAGTTCCAGGACTTCAGTACCTTCGCCAAGGGCGTGAAGAGCGCCAACCGCGCGGACGACACACATTCCGACTGGCAGATGAAGGTCTTCTGGTCCAACCGCAGCTGGAAAGCACACACGACCGAACAGGTCCCGGACGACCGCATCGCATGGACCTCCGAAGGCGCAAAGGGCACCGCGAAGGGCGTGGTCTCCTTCCACCCCCTCGCCGACAATCTCACCCGGGTCCTGCTGGTCATCGAGTACTACCCCAGCGGCCTGTTCGAGAAGACCGGCAACCTCTGGCGAGCCCAGGGCCGCCGCGCACGACTGGATCTGAAGAACTTCGCCCGCTTCATCAGTCTCAAGGGCGAGGCGAAGGACAGTTGGCGCGGTGAAATCCGCGATGGCGAGGTCGTCCTCAGCCATGAGGACGCGCTCGATCAGGAGGAGCAGGAGGCCGAGTACGGCGAGGAAGAGGAAACAGAGGCCGAGTACGAGGGCGACGAAGGAGACGAAGAGGAGGAAGAGGAGGAAGAGGAGGGGAATGAGCCGTACGCGGAGGACGAAGGCGACTACGAGGAAGAGGGCAAGGGAGGGTACGAGGGGGACGAAGAAGAATCCGAGGACTCCGAGGACGAGGAGTTGGAGAACGAGTACGAGTACGCCGGGGAGGGAAGCCGTCGACAGCGATGAGCAGGGTGGCAGTCGCCAAAGCACCGACGGTATGGCCGACCGGACCCGCGGAGGCCGCGGGTCCGAGGCCGCGGCGTCGGTGCTGTCGCCGGCGGCTTGACCTCAACGCACTAGGCAGCAGCATCCTCCAGGACTTCCTCCCGGAGCTGTCGGCAGCACTTGTTGAGCAGCCGTGAGACGTGCATCTGCGACAGCCCGAGTTGCTCGGCGATCTGGCTCTGTGTCATGTCCTCGAAGAACCGCAGGTAGAGAATGGCCCGTTCACGCTCCGGCAGAGCCTGCAGACGGGGCTTGACTCCCTCACGGTCCACGACCGTGTCCAGTGCGGTATCGGCTGCACCGAGAGTGTCACCGAGACAGGAACCGTCTCCACTGGGCATCTCGGCATCCAGGGACAGGACGCTGAACGTGTCCAGCGCGTCCAGGCCGACCCGCACCTCCTCCTCACTCAGATTCGCGCATTGGGCGATCTCGGGGACACTGGGCAAGTGGTCCGACACGCTCCGGGACAACTCCTGGCGGGCGGACCGGACCCGGTTGCGCAGTTCCTGGACCCGGCGCGGCACATGCAGGGTCCACATGTGGTCACGGAAGTGCCGCTTGATCTCCCCCGTGACCGTGGGCACGGCATAGCTCTCGAAGACTTTCCCGCGCACGGGGTCGTACCGGTCGACCGCCTTGACCAGCCCGAGGGCCGCGACCTGGCGCAGATCCTCATAGGTTTCACCCCGGCCGGAGAACCGGCCCGCGATGCGGTCGGCCATCGGCAGCCAGGCTTCCACGATCTCGTCACGCAGCGTGTCATGCTGTCGGCCAGCCGGGAGTTCGGCAAGCCTGCGGAACGCGTCCGCCGTGTCGGGGGCGTCGTCGTGCGGGTGGTGTTGCGTGCTTGCTCGGGTTGGCATGGTGCGTCGCCACTCTCATGTGTGGATGGACGATCTCCATGGGAGTGCGACCGTGTTCCGGACAGTCGCGGCCGGGTGAGCCGACGTCGCTCCCACGGGCGTGCCTCTGGTCCGAAACACCTATTTGTCCCATATGCCCCCCTCGCCGGAACGCAAACTCCGGAAGCGGATTTCCGGCAATCCACAGCATGATTTTTTCGGTGCTGTCGCCACAACCGCCGACAGGCGGCCCGTTTCCGCCGCCCTCCACGCACGGCTACCTGGTCAGCGACCAACCGCTTTCCGCTGCGGAGGTGACCCGCCATGCCGGGCGGTGATCGGCACGCTCCCCGAAGCCGTGTCGGCGTTCGAGACCACGGTCATGTATCCGACCAGGCCCCGACCGGCGTGGCTCTTTCGGCTTCTACCGCACGAAAATCCCCCAACTCCCCCGGAGTGACCGCCGACGCCCATCCGGTTCGCAGCTCGGCAGCGCCCGATTCCGGGCACGCCATGGGCCCAGCCGGCCGACATTCGGACATCCGAAACTCGTACACAGCGACCCCGCTGGACCCATAGCCCCTCACTCGCACCCGTCACATGTTCTTGCGGGCCTTGCCCTTCAGCTCTTCCGCCTTGCCTTTCAGTTCTTCCTTCGTCCCACGCGCGGTCTTGGCCGTCTCACCGACCACCTCGCGGGTCTTTCCCTCGACACGGTCCCGAACGCCCTTGAGGTGCAGGCCCTCGTCACCGACGATGTCTCCGGTCGCTTCCTTGGCCCTGCCCTTGAGTTCCTGGGCCTTGCCATGAATCTTCTTTCCCTGTCCAGCCACGGGTATCAGCTCCTCCATCGACACATTTCGTTCTCGCCTACGACTACCTTCGAGGAGCGAGTCAAAACCTCACATATGCACCTTTTGCCCGGTCCGGTGGTCGCCGGTGAAGACCGGATGGGTATGAGCCGACGGCGCAATGGACTCCGATGCCCCCGATCAACGCCGGTCTGCTCGGCGCCCCTTCCAAACCAGGAAACGGGCCACTGCGTCTTGTCTCATCGAGGAAGCAGCGGGCCCAGTGGACCGAGGTCCAGGTTGAGGTCCTCGGGCTGCAACCCGTAATGATCTCGGAGTTCAGCCATGCGTTCCTCAAGGAGCATGAGCGTGAGGCCGATACGCTCCTCCTGGTCCTCGCTGAGAGTTCCGCTCTCGAAGCGGCGCAGTGCTTGGCGTTCCATCAACTGCCGCAGCAGTTCCACCACGGTCAGGACGAGCTTCACCAGATCGCGTTCCACGGTCTCGGGTTCGAGTTCGAGACGTTTCGTCATGACAGTTCCTCCGGTCCAGCCGTGCCTTCTGGCCAGGGCGCGGGGATCTTCTGATTCACCGAGCTGATCAAGGCGTTGAGGTCGACGCGTACGAGGTCGACGTCCGCGATGTTCAGAGTGAGGTTGCCGACGACAACCACACCGCCGGCGAGCAGCCGGTCCAGGATGTCGACGAGGCTCACCTCCCTGCCCTCCACGACGGTCATCGCCTCGTTCCTCCCTCCCCTTCTCGCCGCTCGTCCAGCCGTAGTCCCTCGTCACCGCTGAAGGAATAGGCCGCCCAGGGACCCGTGAGTTCCACTCGGAGCCCTTGCGGACCACCGGTGATCGCCACGGTCTCGTCCTTCTTCTTTTCGACGATCTTGGTGAATTCGCGAGATCTCACCCGGTCGACCAAGTAGGCGGCGTTCAATACGTTTCTCCCCCGGACACCGGAAAGGACGGCTCCCTGAGGGCGGTGGAGCCGGGTGGCCACCGCGTGTCGGGCCAGTTCTGCGTGGAGCGTCTCCGAGACACCCTCGGCCTGCTGCCACTGCGTTTCCTGCGCCGTGTGCCGGTGGGACCGCTGCCGGAGGTAGTCACGCCCGGTGGCGGCCCTTTTCTGCTCTGTTTCCGGCGCTGCCTCCGGGAGATACATGTAGACCTTCACCCCCCATTCAACCCGGCCGTCCACCCGGTCCAGCAGCTCCAGAAAGCGATCCTTCTGCGTCCGGAGCATGGTGCGCACCCCGTCGTCGTCGCGGAAGACGGTCCCGAGCCGCAACGGCAGCGGACTGGTCACCGTCATCAGCGCGGCGACGACGGCCTCGTGGGCGCGTGCCGTGCTGCTGACCCAGTCGAGGTCTTCCAGACGCTTGTGCAGTGCCGATTCGGCGAAATCCTCTTCTCCTACGTCACCGACGATCGCGACAAGGCCCTCACCCGCCAACCGCCGGGGCGGAGCGCCTGCCACGCCGGCGAGGGCGGGCACAGGCGCGTCGAAGGGCAGGCACACGGCATAGACGTATCTCAGCTCACCCACCGTCTTCTCCTCCTCGCGTTCCGCTCACCGCCGCCCCTCCGTCTCCTCCAGTTCCTGAAGGCGTTCCCGCAGTCGTGCGTTCTCGCGGGACAGCTCGTTGCGCCGAGCACTGGACGACAACGCGGGATCGGTCTCCCACCAGTCGATTCCCATCTCCTTGGCCTTGTCGACGGAGGCGACGATGAGCCGCAGCTTGACCGTGAGCAGCTCGATGTCCAGGAGATTGATCCGGATGTCGCCCGCGATGACGATGCCCTTGTCCAGGACCCGTTCGAGGATGTCGGCGAGGTTGGAACCCCCCGGCGCGGACCGGTACGGCTCCGGAAATCCGCTGGCGGTCGTCATCGGAACTCCCCGCCGATGGGTGCGGCTGCCTCCAGTCGGTCGAGCAGTTGCTCCTCCAGACGATCGAAAGTCCCCTCGTCGATGTCACCCGCCAGGAGCCGCTGCTCAAGCTCCGCCAGTTCCCGTCGAATGGTCGCGGGGTCGTAGTGCTGGCGCTCGGCCTCGGCCGCGATCTGTTGCAGCACCCACAGGCTGCCGCGGACCGGCGCGAGGGGGAGCAGCAGAATTTCTTCGAAAAGTCCCATGACCTCACCTCAGGCGGACTCTGTGTCGGCTTCGGCACCGGCCCGGCCGACCGGTACGGGCTCGACGAAGCTGTACGGCGGCAGTGGACCGTTGACCTGTCTGTCCAGGTGCGGGTTTTCCTTGCGGACCCGCACGACTACGGACAGAAACTTCTCGACGGACGCACGACCGACCAGGAAGGAGACGTTCACCAGCCACGCGGTGCTTTCCGGGCCGACGCTGACCGCCTCAGTCAGCGGCATCAGTGCGAGCCGCAACTGACGGGCATCCTCGGCTTCGCCGTCTTTCACAGCAGCCGCTACCAGCTCACCGAGACGCATCCGCTGCTGGTGGCCGTCACGGCGCGTGCCTGGGTTCGCGTCCAGCAGAGTACGGAACTCCGGATGGTCGGCCAGGACGCGGTGCAGCACCGACTCCGCCAGATGCGCGGCCTTCACGTTGTACTCGGCTCTGCCGTCGAGCACGTGCAGCCGTTCGATCAACTGTTCCGCGTACTCGGCGAGGGCTGCCATCACCGCCGCGTCGTCCGCGCTGACGCCGCCGAAGCGCATGGGCAACAGAGGAACCGACGCCGCTGACTCGTGGACGAAGGTCTGGTGAGCCCGCAGATCGTTCCTGCTCGGCCGGAGCGGGAGGGGTGCGTCGCTGACCACCGCCGCGAGATCACTCTCGGTCACGACACGCACCGCAGGAGGCGGATCTCCCACACCGGGCAGCCCCTCGGGCGCGGAGAGACCGCGCTGTCCGGTGCAGTACACATAGGTACTCATGTGCCTCCACCTCCTGCGTACGCCTTCTTGCTTCCGGCGACTGGTGGTGGACCTGCGGCGCGGGGTGGCGCCAAGTACTGGGGCCGACCGCGTGCCGCCTTCCTGATCGCGTACGTGCCGACCCCGTGGCCCCGCCAAGACGTCGAATTCCGCTCACGTCGCTCATCGAGTGACCCCGACGGCCACGGGCAAACGCACGACGCCGTACGGCCGGAAAGGGCCTGGCCGTACGGTCGGTGAGGGCTTGCGCAGCCTGTGTGGAGCGCCCGAGGAAAAGGGTGGAGCGCCTGGGGGAAAGGGCTTACTCTGCCCTACCCCACGCGGGCAGGGCGTCGTCGCAGCAAGGCAGCCGATCACGGCCCGCCCGCGACCGGCGGCCGACTCGATCCCTCAGGACTGCTGCGCGAGGCGGACGTCGACGGTTCCGTCGGAGGACACCCGGCAGTCGAGCCGCGGCTGCGGTGCCGTCGCCGGCCCCTGGACGTTCGCACCGTCCGACAGCCGGAACTGGCTTCCGTGCCAGGGGCATTCAATGCAGCCCTCCAGGACCTTGCCGGCGTGGAGCGGCCCGTCCATGTGGCTGCACCGGTCGGCGAGTACGTTCAGCACCCCGTCCTCGTCCCGCACGACGACCAGGGCCACCTCGTCGGCTATCCGCCGTACAGGCTCGCCCATTGGAAAGTCGTCCAGCGTTCCGACCCGGTGCCAGCCCGGCTCGACCAGCACGGGGACGGCTTCCGCATGGTTGACGCCGGCGGCCTGCCGATAGGCGAGGTGGCCGCCGAGCAAGCCCCCGGCCGTGGCGATCGTCAGCCCGCCGAAGCCGAGCGTGCGGCCCAGTGCCGGACGCACCTTCGTCCGCGCCGACAGCGAGGCGGCGTATGCGGTGACCGCGGCGACGTTCGCCGCGGCGTGAACCAGGCCCACACGGGCCTGCCGCGGGCGCTGCTCCGCCCAGTCCACCCAGCCGGCCAGGGCGGCCGGTCCCGCGGCGGCCAGGCCAACCGCCACCAGACGGCGCGCGGCCCGGCTCTCACCCGGGAACAGGTCCAGGACCGCGGCAGAACTCCAGGCGCCGATGGGCAATTGAACCAGGACGGGGTGAAGGGGATGGCCGAGCCAAAGGCCCCGCCACACGTCTCTGCTCTCCCCCAAGGGAAGCGCGCGAACTGCTTTGCGCATCCATCCGGAGATGCCGTCGAGCCGTTCCTGCCCTTCGAGGGCGTCCATGACGGTCGTAAGCGAACGGCTCAGCGGTCCGTGTGATTCGGTCGTCAGTCTCATGGGTCTCATAGATCTCATGCGGACCGACTTTCCCTTCTGAAACACAACAAACCGGAAGAACGTGACGTCCGGTTCCGGTCGCGAGCGGCGCGAACAGGAGCGGCGGCCCGCGCACATCTCCGGCGCCCGGCGGGCGCCGCCCCGGCGCCGAGCCGCGGCCAGCCGGCGCGGCGGGGGGATCCGCGGGGGGTCGGGGGCGGG
>NZ_JBHJUV010000059.1:0-55216 GCF_042268025.1 Streptomyces sp. NPDC056161 | reverse complement strand
CTCCGGAATTTCATTCCGGAGGGGCTCCATCGGCGTTTCGGCACTAGCGTTGCGACATTCGAGACCAGTCAACACCTGCCGACATCAGAACTCGTCTTCGAAAAAAGACCTTAGACCGCTAAAGATCCAACTTGCCACGCACGAAAGATCTGATGTCGTCGAGTGCATCCTCTGCACGACCGCCCAATATTGGATCGTTGAGCAATCCTTCGAGGCAATTGACTACATCGACACTCACCGCTTGATGAATTCTTCCGATGTGACCCATGCAAGTTACAGCCAGAGCCCTAACTTGATCGTCAACTTCAGGAGAAATCTGACGGAGCAATATGACTTCAACCGCCCTACGGTCTGGATCGTCATACGTCAACGCCAGCAGGGCCCTGGTGGCTAGCCTGGTGTCCGAACCCTCAAGGTCAGACACCATGGCTGCCCGCCAATCTTCTAGTTCCCGTTGTTCGTGATTCATCACGGCACCTTAATCAGTCCTGCCTTGATGCCCCTCCGTAGGACGGCCTGCGCTTTTGCCATACCTGGATCTGTGCCCAAATTGGTTCGAACGTGCCCGTGGTAAATCTCGTTAGTTCCACCAGGCGTAGTACAGCCGCAGGGGACTTCGCCAGTTCGGTCCAGAATCACAGTGTCTCCGTTGGAAGGGTCAACCCCAACTCGGCGTGGAGAAGTGGGCTTAATCTGAACCGAGTTATCCAGCGCTCCCTGTCCATCCCGAGGCTCAGCGCTATTTTCACCACGGGAACTGCCTCGCGCCTCAGAACCGTGCTTTCCACCCGCCTCATATATCTGCTCGCCACAGTTATGTACGAGTACCGGCGTAGCCCCCGCGAGCACATAGTACGTGTGCAGGGTCCCGACGGTGAGGTCGTAGGTCGTCTGGTGCTGGTGGAAGTTGTGGACCTCGGTGACCGTGGCGGTTGTGCCGTCGGTGGTGCGGAGGCGAGTGCCGGGGGTGAGGTCGTGGGCGTCGGTCCAGCGGTGGTGGGTGACGTCCCAGAAGGGGTGGTGCCAGGTGGTGGTGAGGGTCTGTTTGGCTGCTGTGTGGGTGTGTGTCTTGTGGGGTGGGCCGCGGGTGGGGGCCGTGTCCAGGGTGAGGGTGGTGAAGTCCTTGTCCGTCCGGGTGACGATGACCCGCTGGACCTTCTCCGGGGCGGTGACGCCGGTCTGGGGGTCGGTGGCCAGGACCGTGTCCCCGGGCGTGATCTTGCTGATCGGTTTTGAGGAGCCGTCTGCCAGGCGGACCGCGGTGGAGGGTACGAAGCTGTGGACCGCGCAGCCGATGGCTTCCGCGCCGGCGCCTTCCGTCTTCGTTGCCTCCACGATGGCGCGTTCGGTCGCGAGGGCGTCGTCGGCGACCTTGGCGGCTTCTTCGGCGTCCTTGACGGCCGTGAACGCGCGGTCGAGGGCGCGCCAGACCTTGAAGGCTTCGACGCCTACCTTGACGGCCTTGAAGATCTTGCCCCACGGGACGGCGGTCAGGGCGGTGTTGATGCAGCCCATGACGTCGCCCTTGGTGAAGCAGTTGTAGGCGTCGGTGACTCCGATGACGTCCGCGACGAGGCTGAGCAGCCGGTGTTTGAAGCCGGACGCCTGTTTTCTGGCGGCGGCTGCTGCTGCGTCGGCGGTGGCTTTCTGTCGTTGAAGGGCGCGTTCCTCGGCCTGGGCGTGGGACGTGGTGTTGCTGACTTCGGCTTTGTAGCGCTTGGCGTATGCCTTGGTGTTGTTGGGGGTGCTGCCCGAGCCGGGGTGGTCGTGCATGGCCCGCTGCATGGAGTCCGGGTCGATCGGGGTGCCGTTGATGCAGTTGGGGCAGTTGCGGGTGGGGCAGTCGATGTCGGCGCAGGCGCCGGTGGGGTCGGAGGTGGTGACGGGGGTGTCGTCGGCGTAGTCGTAGGCGTTCCACGACTGGGGTGAGCCGGGGTCCATGAGGGGGTCGGGGCTGAGGAAGCGGCCGATGGTGGGGTCGTACTCGCGGGCGCCGAGGTTGGTCAGGCCCGTGTTGTCGTCCTGGGTGCCGCCGACGTAGCCGTGTTGGCCGATCCAGGTACCGCTCTGGTCGCGTGTCTCGCCGAAGGGTTTGTACTGGCGGCGGGTGACCTGCTGGGTCTGGGAGTCGATCTCCAGGGTGCCGGTGCCCTGCCGGTCGGGGATCAGGTAGGTGAACTTGCCGTCGGAGGTGTGGGTGGCCACGGTCTGGCCGGCGATGGAGATGTAGCGCAGGCCGTCGGCGCTGGTGGCGCCCTTTGTGGCGGTGATCTCCTCGTCGCCGGTGTAGAGGGTGGTGGCGTCGGGGCTGTGGCGGATGAGCAGGGCGCCGTCGGTGCCGTAGAGGTATGTCGTGTCGGCGGCCGTGCCGGTCGAGGACAGCTGGGAGAGTCTGCCTTCGGAGTCGTAGGTGAAGGTGTCGGTACCCGCGCGGGTGGTGCGTGTGTGGGCGTTGCCGGCCTGGTCGTAGGTGTAGAAGTTGCTGGTGTCGGAGGCCGGGTCGCCCGGTACCGTCGTGTCCACCTCGCCCACGGCGTGGGCGTGCCCCTGGTCCGCCGTGGCGGGTGTGTACGTGGATGTCGCGTCGTGGGAGGTGTTGCCGGAGGGGTCGTGGTCGGTCTGTGTCGCGCGGGCTCCGGTGTTGTCGTAGGTCCAGGACTGCCAGTACGGGGAGGGCCCGCCCACGGTGGTGGAGGAGCCCGGCGCGGGCGTGGCCGCGCAGTCGTCGGTCGCCGTCCAGGCCGCCTTCAGGCGCTGGGCCCAGTCGTAGTCGAAACACTGGGTGTCGCTCTGGCCGGTCTCCAGCTTGTCGGAGATCTTCGTGACGTTGCCGGACGGCTGGTAGCTGTATCCGGTCTTGTCCGCTATCGCCCTGCCGGACTGGGTGACGGTGGTGGAGCCGGTCAGGCGGTGGGTCTGGTCGTCGTAGCTGAGGGTCTGCTGGGCGAAGTTTCCGGAAGTGCCGTAGGTGAACTGCTGCGGCTCGTCGAACTCCGTGTAGGTCAGACCGCTGACGTAGGCCCAGCCGTTGGTGTCGCCGCCCACGCCGATGGGGCGGTCGTAGGCGTCGTAGGTGTAGGAGACCGTCTCTTCCGGGAGCTTGACGGTGGTCGGGTCCTGGTCGGTGTACGACTGGAGGGTGCCGGTGAGGTTGTATCTGTTCTGGTGAAGGTAGGTGCCGGCCAGCGTGCCCTCAGCGGCGGGGATCACCAGTTGGGTGGCCTGGACCCAGCCGTGGCTGTCGTAGCCGAGGACCTTGCTGGTGTAGGCCGCGCCGCCGGTCCCGCCCGTGTAGCGGGTGGAGGAGGTGGGCTTGCCCTTCTTCAGGGTGTCGTACGTCCACGCCGCCAGCTCATTGGCGGCGGAAGGGGCCACGTCACCTGTCGTGTCGTACTCGGCCTTCTTGCGGCCCATCTCGTCGTACTCGAAGCTGATGGTCTTGTCGCGGGCGTCGGTCGTGCTCTGCAACTGGCCGGCGTTGTCGTAGTGCGAGGTGGAGTGGCCGGTGTCGGGGTCGGTCTGGGAGACCTGGCGGCCGAGCAGGTCATAGGTGCTGCTCCAGGCGTGGCCCTGGCCGTCGTCCTGGCCGGTCTGGTGGCCGGCCGCGTCGTAGCTGTAGGTGGCGGTGTCGGCCGCCCCGGTGGGCGTGGTGCCGTGGTAGCGCAGCAGTCTGACCGTCTGGCCGCGCGCGTCGGAGTAGGTGGTGGTGGGTGTGGCTCCGGCGGGCGGGGTGACGTCGACGCGGTCGGAGCCGGGGTAGGCGGTGGTGGTGCGCCAGGTCTCCGAGGCGAAGTGGTAGGCGATCGAGGCCGTTGCCCGGCCCGCGCCGTCGTAGAGGGTCGCGGTCTGTGAGGGTGTCTGGTTGTCGGCGGCGTCGACCAGCGTGCCGGAGGGGGCGCCGGTGTTGTAGTAGACGTCGGAGGCGCTGACCGGCCAGCCGTGGCTGTCGTAGACGGTGTCGGTGATCGTACGGCCACCGTCGACCGTTGCCGTCTGCGTCTCACGGGGACGCAGCATCGAGTCGTAGATCGAGACGGAGGTGCGGTAGGCGTTGTCGTCCGTGAGGGTCTGCGTGGTCACCGTGGACGGGGCATCGGGGGTGAGGTTGTAGCTGTACTTGGTGTTCGGGTTGTTGCTGGTGGGGAAGCCCGGATCCCATACGGCGGTCAGGCGGCCCAGCGGGTCGTAGGTGCTGGTGGTGGAGTAGCCGGCCGCGTCCGTGGTCTTCAGGTCCAGTCCGCGGGCCGGGTCCAGGGTGGTCGTGGTGGCGAAACCGGCCGTCTGACCGGTGACTTTCGGCTGGGTGACCTTGATGGACGTCGGGGACGCACCGCTCGCCGGGGTGTACGCCGTGGCCGTGACCCGTTCGTCCGCGTCGGTCTCGCTGATTTCGCGGCCGTAGGTGTCATATGTGTTCTTGAGCGCCGTGATGTGGTGGATGGTGCCGTCGGCGGCGGCCGAGTCGGCTTTCTGCACCATCGTCACATCGCCCTTGGTGGGCGTCGCGGTGTTGTCGGTGGAATTGTCGAAGAAGGTCAGATCGTCGCTGAGCAGGTCATTCGGGTAAGTGGGTGTCACCGAGCAGGCGACCGAGAGTTCCTGCACCCGGCGCGGGGTCGGCAGGAGATGGCCGGCGGCGTCAGCCGCGTACCAGGTACGGGTGCACTTGTCGTCCGTGGACGTCGCTACGTCGCCCTTGTCGTCCATGGCCGTGGGCAGACCGCTGTCAGCGTCGATCGTGTAGTCGACCTCGGTGGTCTGGCTGGTGCCGGCCGCCTTGGTGGACGTCGCACGGGTCCGCTTGACGTTGGTGCGACGCGAGACCAGTGGATCCAGGCCCGCCTTCGTACGGGACTGGGTGGCCGTCGCCGCCGAACTCCACGGGTCGCTGACGGTGTCCGACAGCAGTGCGCCGCCGTCGCCGTTGTAGGACTGTGCCTCGAAGGTCTGGCCGGCCAGCCAGTCGGAGTCCTTCTGCGCGTCGTCTCCGGCGCTGTCGTCGAGGGTGACGGTGCGGGTGCCGGTGGACGTCTTGTCGCCGTCCATCCCGCGGAAGTACGTCTGCCGCGACAGGGTGATCTTCTCAGGGGAGGTGCCGGTGCGGGCTTCGACCGTGCCGTAGCCGCGCCACAGGTTCCAGGTGCGGTACTTGGCCTGGGTCTGCGGGTCGTCGTTGAAGTGCCAGGCCGGGTCACCGACGTATCTGTAGGACGTCTGCACGGGCAGCCCGCCGCCCTTGGGATCCTGCGCCGTCACGGAGTTGACGACGAACTTGTTGAACCAGTCCAGCTGCGGCGTGGTCTGGCCAGGTGGCGTCCAGTACTGCGGGTAGCAGCGGTAGGTGTTGCCGTCCTCGCTGGACGGCAACTTCGTCGTGCCCGCTCGATGGCACTCCGGCTCGCTGTAGTTGACCGTGATCACCTCACCGGACTCGGTGGTGACGGTGGTCATCCGGTAGCGGGTGATCGGCTGGTAGCCGTCCAGGCCGTCGACCCGGTTGGCCAGCGCCTGCCCGACGAACTTCACCGGCGGAAGGGCAAGGCTGCCCCCGTCCTTGCCGGTGCGCACGATCTGGCTCAGCCACAGCGACGGGGTGGTGGTGTCCCCGGTCGACGGGAACGTCTGGCTGAGCGTCCAGGCGTCCACGTCCTGGTAGCCGGTGCCGACCAGGGTCTGGGTGCGGATGCCCGTCAGGCGCTGGGTGGTGAAGAACGCCGGACCGTGGTTGTTGCAGGTGCCCGAGGACGCGCAGGTCTGGTCGACGGGAACGTCCGGCCAGTGCGCGGCGTTGGCCGCCGTCATCTTCGACGGGGCGCAGTCGAAGCCGGAGCCGGAGTCGGGCAGGCAGCGCTCGGAGGTGTCGAAGAAGACCTGGGCGGCAGCCGGTGCGGTGGTGTCGTACACCCTCCCCGCCACCTGCCCGTACTGGATCTTGGCGAGATAGCCGCCACGGGTGTATGCGGTGGGGTCAGTGGAATTGTCCCTGCCGTAGAAACCGGTCTCGGGCGTGTACCAGTAGCTGATCGCGTTGCCGTGCGGGTCGACGACATAGTCGAGGTTCCACCGGTACGCCTGCCGGCACCAGGAATCCGCGAAGGCGGACGCGTGGCAGGGCTCGTTCGCGTCGTTGCCGTACACGGGTGTCGTGAACACCGAGTCGGTGGTCGCGTTGCCCGACGCCCACCCGGGCAGCCGGTTCAACCCGAAGTAGTACTTCGTCCCGTCGGCGGTGGTGACGATGAAGTACTCGTTGTCATTGTCCCCGTTGACCGTGTCAGTCTTGATCTCGATCTTCTCGCCGTTGTCACCCTGCGGATGCCAGGTGTTCGTGGCGTCGTCGTGGACGAGGGTGTTCGACGAGCCGTTCAGCGACAGCGTGAGACCGTCCACGGCGTCCGACCAGCACTCGTCGGAGGTCTTCGGCGAACCGCTCGCCGTATCGTCCGAGCAGGAGGCGTAGCTGCGCTCGACGAAACCCGGCGAGTAGTCCCAGCCGTCACCGATCCAGGACGACTGGGCGTTCGTCGAGGACGTCCGCCCGTCCACACTCTGCGAGCTGTAGTCCAGCGACACACTCGGAACCAGACCGCCGGGAACATCCGGCACCGAGACGGGATACGAGTAGCTGAACGCGCCGCTGGAACTGCCCGCCGACCACTGCCCGGACGGAGCCAGAGACGTGGCCGCGTAGCTGCCACCGCCACCCGACGCACTCGCCTCCGCCGCCAGCACCACCGGCTGCGCGGTGGCGGAGGCGGGGGGCAGCGCGACGTCGGCCGAGACCGTCCGGGACTTGGCGTCGTTGGTCGAGGTCAGCGGAGTCTGCTTGCGGCACGCGGCGGACTGCGGGGTGGTCAGCGCACAGGCCGGCAGACCGACCAGGCGGAGCCGTCCGGCCCAGTCACCGCCGTAGGCATCCTTGAACGCCGAGTAGTCCAGGGCGACTTGGGCGCTGCCGCCCAAGGTGGCCTGGTCCGGCCGGACGGTGAAGACCACGCCGTGCACGCCGAGCTTCTGGGCGGCCGTCTGACCGGGCAGGCTCACGCGGACCTTGGTGCCTGCACTGACCCGGTGCCCCTTCTTCGTCTTCGCCGCCGAAACCGCGACCGGCAGGTCTCCGGCATGCCGTGCCGCGGCGCCCTGTGCGGGCACCGACGCCTCCGACGAACCGGCCGCGGGCCACGACCTGTGGGCCTGGGAAGTACTCCAGCGCGCCATGTCCGGCACCTTGGCGGCCTTGCCCTTGACCGCCGACACAGGCACCGACCGTTCTTTCCCGGCCTTGACCAGATAGTCGTGCCCGCTCCCGTCGGCAAGGGCTGCCTGCGGAGAAAGGAATGCGGTCAGCAAGCCCAGCGCGGTAACGGCGACGATCCACAGAGCGGGCGCCCTGCGTATACGCATGGATCTCCCGCAAATCCGCCACAGCGAATTCCGACGCACCCCAGACCCCCCAATTCAGCGTGACTGCCGAAGGGGAATTCAATCAGGACGAAAATCAACTTCACAGACCCTTCACAGTAATGATCAACTATAGAAGTTGCCATGAACATCTCCAGTTGAAGTCAAGGAACGCCAAGTGCGGCATACATAGATCAATGAAACGGACCAACACCCCAAAGGTCCCTCAACACCTCACTCCATATATCAAGTTGCAGATGCCACGCACTCGCTACGGATGCCCACAGCAGACAGTTTTCGGCCATCACTTGTCCCTTTGACTAAATTACGGATACCCTCCTCGCGCCCATCGGCTTTTCTATCGGACTCATCATGGGGGGTAAATGTCCGGCCCTTTCCGCTCGCGCTACGCGAGCAGACCGTTCAAAAAGAAACCGCGAAATCCCGGCCTGCTACTGATTGCCGCGGCTGTGGGTGCACTGACTCTGTCGCTGGCGCCCGCCCTGCCCGCCGTGGCCGACGACGGCGCCGGTATGCCGCCGGTCTCCACACCCGCCCCGCCCCTGCCGCAGACCCCACCGGACGGCCCCCTGGGCACCACCCGCCCCGCGGACGACTCAGGGCTGACCAAGGACCAGCAGTCAGCCCTGGCAGCAGCTCAGAGCAACGCGGCCACCACCGGCAGCCCGGTCCAGGTCGACGCGCTGACAACAGAGACCGCCACCGCCCAGGCCAATCCGTCCGACACCGTCACCTGGACCACCAGCCTGCTGCCCGAACGCGTCCGCAAGGACGGCGCATGGGCACCCGTCGACGCCACCCTCCAGCAGAACCCGGACGGCAGCTACAGCCCCACAGCATCAGCCGAACCCCTGGCCTTCTCCGGCGGCGGCACCACACCCTTGGTGTCCATGACGAGCGGCAAGACCGAACTCGCCTTCTCCTGGACCCAGCAGCTGCCCACGCCGACCGTCTCAGGTGCCACCATCACCTACCCCGACGTGCTCAAAGACGTGGACCTGCGGCTGACCGCCAACACCCTCGGGGGCTTCTCCGAACTCATCGTCGTCAAGACCGCCGAAGCGGCCGCCAATCCCGCGCTGGCCACCCTGAAGCTGACCACTCACACCACCGGAGTGACAGTCAGCGACGACGAACACGACAACCTGCAGGCCGCCACGCCGACGGGCCAGGTGATGTTCAGTGCACCCCAGCCCCTGATGTGGGACTCCTCCACCAGCAGTACGTCGGCACAACGGCTCGCCGAATCCCGTAGCACGGCAAATCCGGCACCCGCTGACACGGCGAGCACCACGGACACCGACGCGACCGGCCCGGGTATCGGCGCTCAGGTCGCCCACGTCACCGACGACGTCAGCGGCTCCACCCTCTCCCTGACGCCGGACCAGGAACTGCTCACCGGTACCGCCACCCGGTATCCGGTCTTCATCGACCCCACCTGGAACCCGCACTACGCCACCGGCAGCAAGCAGCACTACGTCGAGACCCAGCAAGGCTGCCCGACGGCGAAGAACTACGACTCCACCCAGTACGGAGACCCCGGCGTCGGCTACAACAGCTGGTCGGGCTGTATCGGCGTCGAACGCTCCTACTTCCAGCTCGGCATCCCCTCCAACGTCCGGGGCGCCCACATCGTCTCCGCCACCGTCGACGTCAAGGAGAACTACTCCGCCAGCTGCAGCCTCTCCTCCGACGTCAAGCTGTACCTCACCGGGTCCATCGGCTCCGGCACCACCTGGAACAACAAGCCCGCACTCTCAAGCTACGTGACGGCCAAGAGCTTCGGACCCGCATGCAGCAGCCAGCCCTCGGGCGGGTTCTCCGTCACCTCGACGATCGCCAAGAAGGCCGCCGCGAAGGATTCGAGCTGGACCTTCGCCCTGGTGGGCAGCCAGGAGGGCAGCGGCGACGGCGCCTACTTCAAACGGTTCGCGAACAACCCTTCGATGTCCATCGAGTACAACCACATCCCCAGCAAGCCCGGCACCCTGGCGGCCAAGTTCGGCACGCACTCGGTCGGCTGCGGCACCACCGCCCCGTATCCGGTCATCGGCAAGACGCTGGTCACCACGCCGCCCACGCTCAACGCCGTGGTCAGCGACGGCGACAAGGACGCCCTGGCGGCGACCTACAAGTACTGGATCAGCGGCAAACCCGCCACCACCACGACCACTGCCACGGTCGCCAGCGGCGCGAACGCCCCCAAGCAGCTGTCGTCCACGTTCATGAGCGGACTGGCGACCGGTGACACGGTCGGCTGGAGCGTCACCTCCAGCGACGGCGAGGACACCAGCGCCGCCTCGTCCAGCTGTCACTTCACCGTCGACCTCACCGCCCCGGACGCGCCGACCGTCACCGACAAGGACGGCCTCTACCCCGAGGACGCCCCCGGCATCACAGCCGCGGGCACCACCGGCCACTTCACCCTCACCACCAGCAGCGCCACCAAGTTCCTCTACAACCTGGACGACAGCCCGCCCACCTCCAACACCCCGAGTTCCGAGGTCGCAACGGCTTCCGGCAACACCGCGACCATCTCCGTCACCCCCACTGCCCCGGGTACACACACCCTCTACGCCTATGCCGTCGACTCGGCCGGAAACGTATCGACCCAGCAGCAGTACCAGTTCACCGCCCTCGGCCACACCCAGAAGACCTACTCCAGCCTCCAGACCGCCTTCAACAACACCGCCGTCACCGACAACAGCAACCAGGCAGCCGCCGACGCCGACGGAGTCGGCGCGACCATGTCACTACAGGACCTCAAGGCCGCCGGCTGGCAGCCCGGCGGAAAGCTCACCGTGGACGGGGCCACGTTCACCCTGCCCACCTTCGCCTCCGCCTCCGGTGACAACGTCCTGGCCGCCAACCAGACCATCCAGCTGAACGGCAGCGGCCGAGCCCTGGTCTTCCTCGGCTTCGCCACCTACGGCGCCGTCAGCTCCCAGCGCGCCGACGACGACTACTCCAGTCCCGTCATCCCCGACGGCACCTCCGTCAGCGGCACAGAATGCACCCTCGGCAACGGGCAGTACGAAGACTGCCGGGCGGGCGGCCCCTACGGGTCCGTCACCTACGCCGACGGCAGCACCGGCGCCTACCACCTCACCGTCCCCGACTGGGTCTCCGGCTCCAACGCCCTCGCCACGGTCACCCTCCCCCACCGCAACCACACCAACGGCACACAGGAGACCCGCAGCACCAACATCTACGCCTTCGCCGTCCCCCTCAAACCGGGCGCACAGCTCAGCTCCGTCACCCTGCCCGACCTCGCTGACACCGCCCGCAAGTACGTCCCCGGCCTGCACATCTTCGGCATGGCCGTCCGCGACACCACGAGCGCACCAGGCGGCGCCGCCTGGACCGGCGCGTGGAGCGCCCCCAACGAAGGCGCGTTCAACTACGAGGGCACCGACTACAAGGACCAGACCTTCCGCATCACCGCCGACCCCAGCGTCGCGGGTTCCAGCGTCCGCATCCGGCTCTCCAACGCCCTCGGCCGCACCCCGCTGACCATCGACCACACCACCATCGCCACCCAGGCATCCGGAGCCGCCCCCACCGCCACCCCCACCGACCTCACCTTCAACGGCGGCAGCAAGACAGTCACCATCCCCATCGGCGGCGAGGTCTACAGCGACCCCGTCAGCCACACCGCCACACCCGGCAAACGCATCATGATCAGTCTCCACCTGGCCAATGACGTGCCCTATCTCGTCCAGCACGGCTGGGCCGGCGCAACCACCCAGTACGTCAGTGCAGTCGGCTCCGGCGACCACACCACCGACACCGCCACCACCGCCTTCACCGGCGCTGGTGTCTACTGGGGATGGTTCACCGACATCCTCACCAACATCGACGTCACCACCAACGGCAGCCAACCCACCGTAGCCGTCCTCGGCGACAACCTCGTCGACCCCGCCGCCTCCGTATCCAAGGCCAACCCCGCCGCACCCCGCATCTCCGACAACCTCGCCACCAGCCTCCAGACCAACACCCAGAACATCCCCGACTACGGCGTCGTGGCCTCTGGCATCGAAAGCAACCGCATCGCCACCGAGCAGAGCCCAGGCGGACCCGCCGTCCTCACACGCCTGGACCGAGACGTACTCGCACTGCCGGGCATCACCACGGTCATCGTCGACGAAGGACTGAAAGACATCACCTCCGGCGCCGAGGACATCAGCCTGGAACAGGCATACGACCTGCTGCTGACACAACTCCGCGGCTGGGGCATCAAGGTCATCCTCACCACACTCACCCCCTGCCAGGGCTACGCCCCCTGCACCACCGAAGCAGACGCCAACCGCGTCGCCACCAACAGCTGGATCACCGACCAGGTCGACTACAGCACCCCAACCGTCACCTACACAGACGCCGAATCAGCCGTAGCCGTCCCGGACCCCACCAGCACAGCAGACCCCACACCACTGATACTCAACGCCGGCACAGCCCCCACCGACTACGACACCGGCGACCACATCAACCTCACCACCAACGCCTACAACACCATCACCACCACCATCGACCTGACCACCCTCGGCCCCGACACCTGACACAAATGACGTCCCCGTACGAACCCCTTGAGTTTTAGCGATCACCGCGCCGCCCGACTGCGGGGATGCAATGGCCTTCGGGACCAACAAGGTCCGGACACCGCAGGGACGCAAGAAGCTGCTCCGTGAGCGGGAGGCATACTCCCGCTCACGGAGCAGGGGGTGGGCACCCTGGAGGAGTGCCAGATCGTCGGCAGCAACAGGTGTCCTTGCTACCGCGATGCTCGACCGCCTCCTGCACCACTGTGAGGTCGTCCCGATCAACGGCAACAGCTTCCGGCTCAAGAACCGTCTCCAGGCCATCGAACGGAACACCGACGTGGCCTGAGCAGTAGTGCACATAGCTTCGTACTCAGTGGCGCACCCAGATGCGAACAATCCGGGCCGCGATGGGCCGTGCTCCTGCGCGGCGAGGTCCCGCCCGGCAGGAAGTGTGACGTCAAGACCCTCGCCCAGGAGGCGAGGGTCGACCGCACCGCTTTCTACGGCACCCGCCCCTACGGCCACCTCCGCGCCGAGTTCGAACGCCGCCTTCTGGCGCTCCAGCAGGCCGGGGAGACATCCGACCCGCGCGAAGCCCAGATCGCCCGCCTCAAGATCGAGAACGCGAAGCTCAAGGAGCGACTCGCGAAGGCAGAACAGGCCAACACCGAGCTGACCGACTTCCGCGAGCAGGCCCTGGCCCGGCTCGCCGCCCAGCACGAGGAAATCATCCGGCTGCGGGAAGCCTCCGCGGCAGGCACTCGGATCGCCCGTCTTCCCGCCCCACGGACGCAGGTGATCGGCACATGCAGCTGAGCGCGGTCGAATCAGTGCTCCGAGCGCGACTCAGCGCTGCCACAGGAGCAAGGCACGGTCGCACGGCTGACAGGCGAACGCGTATGCACAGCCCGCGCCGCCGAAATTCATGGCGGTGCTGTGATCTGGCCCTTCCTCAAGCTGCACGACGAACGGCATCGTGCCAGCACACGAAGGGCAGGAGGGGGTCTCATCGCCCTGAATCCAGGCGGGCTGCCCTCCAAGCTGCCCAAGCACGGACGATTCGGGGCGTGCGCTCCTCGCCGCCCAGGCTTCACGGGCCAGGTCGTAGCCATCCTCGGACTCTTGCTCCAGATCGATGGCCCGGACATCGCCGAGCACGAGCAGAGCTTCCTCGGCACCTTCGGGTCGGGGCAGCGACTCAAGGCCATCCAGTGGGAAGAGTAGGGCGCGGTTCCCTCCCGAGGTCGGCTCCCAGTCGCTGCACATACCTGGGTCGTTCTGGCAGGCGACCAAGGCGAGAACTCGGCGGTTGCTCTCCGCTGCCCCTCTATCAAGGTCATTCAGGACGACCTGGGCGAGGAACTGCATCGGGCCCTCACACGACGCGCAGCACGGCCATTCAGTGCCTGCGGGAGCCAGGGGCACTCCACCCGTCCGGGTCACCAGCGAGTCCGGTGCAAACGGGCCAGCGTCGATCATCAGAGTCGTCATGGCCAGGACTCTAGGTCACACCGATGACATCGCCTTCGAGCAAGCGATCGACTACATGCCGCACGGCCGCGGATGCACCCGAAGGCGAGAAAGGCGAAGGGCAGTGATCCGCATCACGCTCGCCTCGCCAGAATGCAACACGGCGGGCCAACTGCACCCCTCTTCGCGACAGCTGAATAGAGGCGAGCCCGCCAGTAATCAGCGACGCGGTTTCCAAGGCTAGCCGGTGGAACTACCGTGCCGCTCATGAACTGGGGGAAACAGCTCAGCACAGCCATCGGCGCCCTGCTGGGCATCGGCGCCACTTTGCTCGTCGACCGCGCGCGGCACCGCCGCGAACAGGCGAACCGCGTGCAGGACGCGCGTCGAGATCTCTACACCAGGTATCTGAGAGGGCATTTGATCTAGGCGCATTGTCCTGTATGCCCTAGTAGACCCCTCGCCAGGTTGGTGTACTTTCGTCCGTTATGCACTTGGTGAGGTCGTCGATTGAGGCGGTGTGGATCATCGCCTCGGAGCTGGCTGTGAGCGTCTCGCAGTCGCGGGCAAGACGGCGGTGCATCATGATCCAGCCGATACTCCGCTCCACTACCCAGCGCCTTTTCACGACGTGGAAGCCGCGCTTTTCTGGGTTGCGGTTGACAACTTCAACGTCGATTCCGAGGCGAGCCCCGTACTCGACGACAGCATTTTTGAACCCGGTGTCGACCCAGCTTTTCGTGATGGTGGGGTAGGTTTCTTTCGCCTGGTCGAGGAGGCGTATTCCCATGGCGTTCTCGGAGAGGCCGGCGCCGGCGCCGAGCAAGTCGCCGGCGTCAGCTCGCGGGATCGCGCGGGACGGCTGGTTCGGCGAACCGGGTCGGGAGTGTGCCCGTGAGTCCGATGGTCTCAGGCAGCGGCGGTGGTCGGCCGGGGTGCGGCGCGATCCGCCGCGCGGGTGCGGACGTCGCCCACCGTGGCGGATGTACGGGCGGGCGGCGTCCAGCAGGATGCTGAGCCGTGAGGCCACGAGCCTGAGCAAGTGGCGGCCCAGGGCGCGGCGTCGTTAAAGCCTCCGTAGGCCGTGGAGCGTCCGGATGTGGCGTCGGTCAGCTCTGCAGCATGGCCTTAAATGCGTATGTGCTCATAGTCGGCCCGCCGAGCGGGGGGACAGGAGCTGCCTCAAACAATATTTCGGCTGGTCAGATGCCCCTTGAGGGCCTCGGCGGCCCCAGAAAAGTGTCAGTCCCCGTGCCCGGAAGTTCATGCCCACACAGAAGTAACAAAGAAGGCCCCGCCGAAGCGGGGGCCTGGACTCGGGGCTGGCGTGGCTCAACCCGTCGCCCACTGGATCCGGTCCGGCACGGCGGCAGACGGGCTGTCGGCCACGCGCCGGACCCGGGGCTGACCGAGCGGCCCGGACGGCGACAGCAAGATTGAGGCGACGGCGCGCTGCACAGTGACCGGCGCGGCCTGCCACCAGCCGACCAGGTCCGCCGCCGGGTCGTCGGGCAGGAGCCGGGCGAGCGGGACCGGCGCGGTGAGCTTGGACAGCCTCACGCCAAGGACGGAGATGTCCGCCTCCAACTCCTCCATGTCGTTGGTCCGCCGGATCCGGGCACGCGCGGTCTTGGGCGCCTCGGCGGCCTCCAGTTCCTCCAGCTCGCCACGGAGGCGGAGCAGTTCGGCGCGCATGGCGGACAGCTCGGAGTCGTCGTCGGGGGTCAGTGCCTCGGCCACGTCCGGACGGCGCAGATAGGCCAGCAGCACGCCGGGGTGCTCGGCGTCGCCGATCAGGAACCGGTCGGTCTGTGCCTTGTCGATGGTGAAGCAGTCGCGGCCCCAGCACCGGTAGACCAGGCGGCCGTCATATGCCTTGCCGCCGGGGCGCAAGGACACCTTGCCGCCGCAGGTGTCGCAGCGCAGCACTCCGGTCAGTACGTGCTTGATCTGCGTGCCGGTGTGGGTCTTGCGCGCCGGGTCGGCGAGGACACGCTGCACGGCGTCCCACAGCTCGCGCTCGATGAGCGGCTTCCAGCTGCCGGGCCGCTCGGTGCCCTGGTGCACGCGGATGCCGATGTACGCCTTGCGCTTCAGGGTCTGCGCCAGGTTCTGGCGGGTGAGCACCACGCCGTTCTCCCGGCTGCGGATGCCGCGCCGCTCCCAGTCCAGGGCCACGGCGCGGATGGACTCGCGCTTGCGGCCGTTCCAGCCGGCCACGCGCTCGAACAGCTCGATCACCAGCGGGCCCTCGTCGGGGTCGGGTTCCTGCGACACCGGGCGCGGGCGGCCGTCGATCAGCTCGTAGGTGCGCCGGTACCCGAAGGGGATCCTGCCGTGGGGGCGGCCGTCGCCGACTGCGGAGTTCACACCCCTGAGCGTACGGACGCTGAGCAGCCGGGCCTCCTTCTCCGCGTCGTTGATGCCGCTGATCAAGCTGTGCCGGTCGCCGTAGTTGCGCGGGTTGAAGGTGCGGTCCAAGCTGGTCACGTGGATGAGGTAGCCGCCCGCCTCCGCCGCGTCGATCAGGGCCACGCCCTGACCGGTCTCGCGGGCGAGTCGGCTGACCTCCCACAGCACGAGGACGTCGCCCGGGTCGCCGAACACGCCGGACGTCAGGTCGGCCAGCAGCTTCTCGAAGTCGTCGCGGGTCTTGGTCGCGTACCTGCTGGCACTGCCGGTGTCCTTGTACGGCTCGCCCCACGTCCACGGGCCGTGGTCGGCCTCGGCCGCGATGTTGTCCCGGTGCTGGTCGGTGATGCTGCGAGCGGTCTTCCCCTTGCCCTTGGACACCCGCAGGTACTCCCGCGCCGTCCGTGTCCCAATTACCGTCGCCATGGCCCTCCCCCATCTCTTACGGTCGTGCTATGTCTCCTACCAAATCCACCGTAGGTGTAATTCTGACCGTGGACGACGACCCGGGTGTTTCGCGTGCCGTCGCCCGCGACCTGCGGCGCCGTTACGGCGAGTCGTACCGGATCGTGCGCGCGGAGTCCGGCGAATCGGCGCTGGGCGCGCTGCGCGAGCTGAAGCTGCGCGGGGACCTGGTCGCCGTGATCCTCGCCGACTACCGGATGCCGCAGATGAACGGCATCGAGTTCCTTGAGCAGGCCCTGGACGTGTACCCGGGCGCGCGGCGGGTGCTGCTGACCGCGTACGCGGACACGAACGCGGCGATCGACGCGATCAACGTGGTCGATCTCGACCACTACCTGCTCAAGCCGTGGGACCCGCCGGAGGAGAAGCTGTATCCGGTGCTCGACGACCTGCTGGAGTCCTGGCGCAGCAGTGACCACCGGCCGGTGCCCAGCACCAAGGTCGTCGGTCACCGCTGGTCGGCACGGTCCTCGGACGTACGGGAGTTCCTGGCCCGCAACCAGGTGCCGTACCGCTGGTACTCGGTCGACGAGCCGGAGGGCGGGCGGCTGCTGGCGGCGGCCGGACAGGACGGGCAGAACCTCCCGCTGGTGATCACCCCCGACGGGACGGTGCTGGTCGAACCCGAGGCGCCGGAGCTGGCCGCGAAGGTGGGTCTGGCGACGACCCCCACGGCCGACTTCTACGACCTCGTCGTCATCGGCGGCGGACCCGCCGGGCTCGGCGCGGCCGTGTACGGGGCCTCGGAGGGGCTGCGGACGGTGCTCGTGGAGCGGTCGGCGACCGGCGGGCAGGCCGGGCAGAGCTCCCGCATCGAGAACTACCTGGGCTTCCCGGACGGTGTCTCCGGCGCACAGCTCACCGACCGGGCCCGGCGGCAGGCCGCCAAGTTCGGCGCCGAGATCCTCACCGCCCGCGAGGTGACCGGTCTGGAGGTCAACGGCGCGGCGCGGGTGGTGCGGTTCGCGGACGGTTCCGCGGTGGCGGCGCACAGCGTGATCCTGGCGACCGGGGTGCAGTACCGGCAGTTGACCGCCGACGGCTGCACCGGCCTGACCGGCTGCGGCGTGTTCTACGGCTCCGCGCTGACCGAGGCCGCCGCCTGCCAGGGGCACGACGTGTACATCGTCGGCGGCGCCAACTCGGCCGGACAGGCCGCGATGTACCTGGCCCGGGGCGCCAAGTCGGTCACGCTGCTGGTGCGCGGCGCGGACCTGTCGGCGTCCATGTCGTACTACCTGATCCAGCAGATCAACGAGGCGCCCAACATCTTCGTGCGCTGTCACACCGTCGTCGAGGCCGCGCACGGCACGGACCACCTGGAACAGCTGACGCTGCGGCACTCGGTGACCGGGGAGACGGAACGGGTCGACGCCCAGTGGATGTTCGTGTTCATCGGCGCGGCCCCGCTCACCGACTGGCTGGACGGCACGGTGCTGCGCGACGAGCGCGGGTTCATCCTGTCCGGGCCCGATCTGACGGCCGACGGCAGGCCGCCCGCGCACTGGGAGCTGGACCGGCCGCCGTACCACCTGGAGACCAGCGTTCCCGGCGTGTTCGTGGCGGGTGACGCGCGCGCCGAGTCCGCCAAACGCGTCGCGTCGGCCGTCGGCGAGGGAGCCATGGCCGTAATGCTCGTCCACCGGTACCTGGAGCAGTCATGAGCGGTCGGTTGATGCCGTGCAGTCCCAAGGAGATCGGCACGCTGTTCCTGTTCGAGAAACTCGAACCTGAGCAGCTGGGCCGGCTGTGCCGGGAGGGGCGGGTGGAACTGCACGACCCCGGCCCGGTGTACACCGAGGGCGAGCCCGCCACCTGTTTCTACGTCATGCTCGACGGCACCGTCGTCCTGTCCCGCCGGGTGGCGGGCGACGACGTGGAGACCAACCGCACCTCGCAGCGCGGCGTGTACGCGGGCGCCATGCAGGCATACCTGGGCGACCGGGTGCGGCAGGTGTACCGCAACTCGATGCGCGTCACCGAGCCGACGCGGTTCTTCGTGCTGCCCGCCGACACGTTCGCGGACATCATGGGCGAGTGGTTCCCGATGGCGGTGCACCTGCTGGAGGGGCTGTTCTTCGGTTCGAAGAACACGCAGGCGACCGTCGGGCAGCGGGAACGGCTGCTGGCGCTCGGCTCGTTGTCGGCCGGTCTCACCCATGAGCTGAACAACCCGGCGGCAGCCGCCGTGCGGGCCACCTCGACCCTGCGCGAGCGGGTGGCGAAGATGCGGCACAAGCTGGCGGTCATCACCGAGGGCCCCTTCTCCCGCGAGGAGTTGGCCGCGCTCATCGAGGTCCAGGAACGCACCGCGGAACGGGTCGCCAAGGCTCCCTCGCTCAGTCCGCTGGAGGCCACCGACCGGGAGGACGCCCTCACCGACTGGCTCGACGAGCACGGCGTCGACAACGGCTGGCAGGTCGCGCCCATCTTCGTGCAGGCCGGGCTCGACGTCGACTGGCTGGAGGAGGTGGCGGCAGCGGTCGGCGAGGAGATCCTGCCCGGTGCGATCGGCTGGCTCAACTACACGATCGAGACCGAGCTGCTGATGAACGAGATCGAGGACGCCACCTCCCGGATCTCGCACCTGGTCGACGCGGCCAAGCAGTACTCGCAGTTGGACCGGGCGCCCTACCGGGTGGTGGACGTGCACGAACTCCTCGACAGCACGCTCCTGATGCTGTCCGCCAAGATCGGCCCGCGGATCGACGTCGTCAAGGAGTACGACCGTACGCTTCCGCCGATCACGGCCTACCCGGCGGAGCTGAACCAGGTGTGGACCAACCTGATCGACAACGCGGTCGCGGCGATCGGCAGCGCGGGCGGCGAGGGCACGCTGACCGTCCGCACGGCGCCGGTCCACGAACAGATCCTGGTCGAGTTCCGCGACACCGGTCCTGGAGTCGCACCGGAGATCCGCGACCGCATCTTCGACCCCTTCTTCACGACGAAGCCGGTCGGCGAGGGCACCGGGCTGGGCCTGGACATCTCCTGGCGGATCATCGTCAACAAGCACCACGGCAGTATCCGGGTCACGTCGGTGCCCGGCGACACACGTTTCCAGGTCCTGCTCCCGCTGGCCGCCGAGACACCTGAGGAGGCAGAATGACCGACATCGCGATCGATCCCGCCGTCCCACCGAGCGGCACCGGCTGCGTGGAGTGCGACGAGGCCGGCGGCTGGTGGTTCCACCTGCGGCGCTGCACGGAGTGCGGGCACATAGGCTGCTGCGACGACTCCCCCGCCAAGCACGCCACCGCCCACTACGAGGCCACCGGCCACCCGCTGATCCGCAGTTTCGAGCCGGACGAGGACTGGTTCTGGAACTACGACACACAGGAGCTGTACGAGACCGGGCCGGAACTCGCTCCCCCGGCCGCACACCCGACGGACCAGCCCGTCCCCGGCCCGGCGGGCCGCGTACCGGCGAACTGGGCACAAACCCTCCGCTGAACCCGAAACCCGCGCCCCCCGAAAGGAGCGCGGGGAACTCCGCAACCAACCCCCACACACCCGCACACAACCAACAACCCACCCACCCCCACAGGGGCGCGGGGAACTGCGCGGCCAACCCCCACACACCCGCACACAACCAACAACCCACCCACCCCGACAGGGGCGCGGGGAACTGCGCAACCCACCCCAGCCCCCACGCACCCCCGGTCGAACGACAACGTAACCTCAGCCCACCCAGCGGAGCGTCACCCGCACAGCAGGGCGAACTCCGCACCCCCCAACAGAAACGCGCCCACCCCGAAGTCCGCGGTGCTGTCGTAGGTGACGGGCTGGCTGGACTCGGGGCGGTCACCGACGTTCTGGACGTAGCCGAGGAAACCGTCCGGATGGACAGCGGTGCCGACCAGGCCCTGCCACGCGCGGGTGACCACGGGCAGGTACGCGGACCGGCCGACCAGTCCGGCCCGCACCGCGTACGCGGTGCCGTACAGGAAGAAGGAGGTACCGCTGGTCTCGGGTCCCGGCAGGTGGCCGGGGTCGGCGAGGTTCACGTTCCAGAAACCGTCCGCGCGCTGCACCGTTGCGACCGCGCGGACCAGGCGGACCAGCGTGTCCCGGTACTCGGCGGTGTGCGGCTCGGTCGGCGGCAGGGCCTTCAGGGTCTTGCTGTGTCCGCCGGCCACCCAGCCGTTGCCGCGCGACCAGACGACCGGCCGGCCGCTCGGCGAGACGATCCCGCCGGGCAGGAACCGCTTGTCGCGGTACCAGAGCCCGGTGGCGTCGTCATGGAGTCCCGGCCCGCCTTCTGTTCGCTTCGTGTGGTTGTAGAGGGCGTACAGCTTGTCCCAGTACCGCCGGTCGCCGCGCAGGGCACCGATCCGGGCGAACGGGGGCATCGCCATGTGCAGCGCGTCGTCCCACCACCAGTCGTCGTTCTTGTCCGGCTGGTCGGTGTACACCATCCGGTGCAGGGAGTCCTCGATGGCGGCGATCTTGTGCGGTTCCGGCTCGATCTCGTACAGGTCGAGGTACGTCTGCCCGGCGTTGTGGTTGTCGGCGTGACGGGTGGTGACGCCGCCGTTGAGCGCGTAGTCGTGCTTCTCGGCCCACGCCTTCGCGTAGGCGAGGTGGCGGGGCTCGCCGGTGAGGCGGTACAGGGCGAGCAGACCGCTGAAGAAGGTGGCATTGGCCCAGCCGTTGTCGCCGGGGTCCTGGTGGGCGCCGACCCAGTGGTCGGCGACCCGGCGCAGGACGGCGACCACCTCCGCTCTGCGGGGCAGGGCCGGGGGCGCGGCCAAGGCGGGCGCGGCGGAGGCGGGCGCGGCGGACAGGACCGTGGCGGTGGCCGCGAGCGCGGTCCCGCCGGTGAGTAACTGGCGTCGGTTCACTGGTGCGACTCCTTCACTGTGGGGAGGGTCATCGGGTGCCGGGCGTGCGGGAGCAGTCGAGCGTGTCCAGGTCGACGGCGTCGGCCATGGCCTGCATGCCCTTGTCGTTGGGGTGGAGATGGTCACCGGCGTCGAGGAAGGGCAGCATCCGCTCCGGGTCGTACGGGCTGCGCAGGACGCGGTCGAAGTCGGTGACGGCGTCGAACAGCCCGCTGGTCCTGATGAACGCGTTCGCCTCCTGGCGTACGGCCTCGGCGTCCGGGTCCCACTCGGGCCAGCCCTTGAACGGGCCGACGGTCGCGCCGACGACGCACTTGCCGGCGGCGTGCGCCCGGTCGGCGATCTCGCGGTATCCGGCGATCAGGTCCTCGGCCGTGACGCCGGTGTGCGCCTTGATGTCGTTGACGCCTTCGAAGAGGAAGACGGTGCGGACCCCGGGCAGCGACAGGACGTCCCGGTCGAGCCGGTTCAGGGCGCTCTGTCCGGCGCCGTCCGCGAGGACCTTGTTGCCGGAGATCCCCTCGTTGGCCACGCCCTTGACCGCGGTCCCCGCTGTCGCGAGACGCCGGGCGAGGTAGTCGGGCCAGCGGCGGTTGGTGTCGCCGGTGGACGCCCAGCCGTCGGTGATGGAGTCGCCGAGCGCCGCCACGGCCCCGGTGGCGGTGTTCCCCGGCCGTACGGAGACGGCGTCGAGATAGGCCCAGGAGCCGGTCGTGGCGGTCCAGTTGGCGGCGGAGTCCTCGGTGGTGTGGTCGCCGTCGCTGACGTACGACGTCTGCATCGCCATGCCGTGGCCGGTGACCGGGCCCGCCGCGTCCGGGCTGTGCAGGCTCACCACCAGATCGGTCGCGGCGGGCAGGGTGCCGGGCAGCGGGTCGCTCCACACGGCGGCGCCGGCGGGCACGGTGACCGTGCGGGAGCCGTCGAAGGCCAGCCGCTTGTTGCTGCCCTTCTTGAGTGCGGCGCCCTCGGCCCGGATCCCGGCGTGCACGCTGTCGAACGTCACCGGGCGGTCCCCGAAGGCGTTGGAGAGCCGGAGCCGCGTCCCGGTACCGCCGGCGCTGGTGTGCACGATCAGCCGGTAGCCGCGGTCGGCGACGGCGTCGCCGATCCGGTCGGCGCTCGCCGCCCAGGTCACGACGGAGTCCGGGTCGCCGCCGGCCGTCGGGCCGGCGGTGGTTCCGGGGGCGTCGCTCGCGTGGGCGATCGCGTTCTGGCCGGCGGCGATCACCACGGCGACGACGACGGCGCGGCAGACGTGGGCGAGTCGCCCGGTCACCGGGCGATCCCTTCGAGGGTGACCGGGGCCGGCGCGCTCTCCGTGGCCGGGGCGGTGGCCGTCCCGGCGGGTGCCTCCGGAACGGCCTGTGCCACCGGGTGGGCGGGTGCCTCCGGAACGACGGGGGGCTCCGGAACGGCGGTTGTCTCCAAAACGGCGCCGGCGAGGCGCGCGGCGACGGCCGGGACGGCGGCGACTCTGTGCCCGCGCGCGGGCGGGGCGGTGTACGAGGGGGACCGCACGGGTCGTACCTCCTGTGTGTTCGGGGTCGGGGCAGCTCAGCCCTTGCCCGGTCCATGGGTGGAAGGTGCCGTGGTGAACGACCGGATCGCGGCGGCCGGTCCGGGGAGGGGACCGTGGGACAGGACCGTCGCGGCGATCCGTGAGGCGGCCGGGAGGTGCGCCGGGAACGACTCGGGGGGTGAGGTCGAGCGCATGGCCGGGAACCTATGACCGTTATTTTCTACTGTCAATAAATGAAACAGCAGTTGTCGAAGAGGCAGTTGGCCCGGATTCCGGCCCGCGCCCGACGCCTGACGCGGCCCCCTGCGCAGCCGTGCCACCGGGTGATCGGCCGCACCCCGAGTGTGTGTCAGCCGCGGAGATCTGACGGCGTGCGAGAAGGTTGCCTCGCCCCAATACGGACCATTTCGCCCCGAATCAATGGACATGGGAGTGAAGACCGGATGATCTCAGGAACGGTGGGCAGGGGAGCGGTGCTCGGAGCGCTCACGCTCTCACTGCTCGCGGTGCCGGCCCGGGCCACGCCCGGCCGGGCCGGCGACGAGGCGCCGACCGCGCTGCCGGCGCCGGACACCGCGGGACTGCGTGACGTGCTGCGCTCGGCGGTGGCGCAGGGCGCGCCCGGCGCCATGGCCCGGATCGACGACCGCGGAAGCGTGTACGCGGCGGCGCAGGGCTTCGCCGACCAGGGCGCCCGGCGGGCCATGGGCACCGCCGACCGCTTCCGCGTCGGCAGTGTCACCAAGGTCTTCTCGGCCGTCGTCCTGATGCAGTTGGTGGACGAGCGCAAGCTCAGCCTGGACGCCCCCGTCAACCGGTATCTGCCGGGTCTGCTGCCCGACGACCGCATCACCGTGCGGCACGTGCTGAGCCACCGCAGCGGCCTGTACGACTACACCAACGACATGTTCGCCGACACCGTCTCCGGTTTCGAGACGGTGCGCAACAAGGTCTACTCCTACCGCCAGCTGGTCGACCTCTCGCTGAAGAAGGCCCGCACCAACGCGCCAGGCGCCGCCTACGCCTACTCGAACACCAACTTCGTGGTGGCCGGGATGCTGATCGAGAAGATCACCGGGCACTCCGTGCGCTCCGAGTACGAGAACCGCATCTTCAGGCCGCTGAAGCTGGACGACACCTCGTACGTGCACCCCGACGTCAGGATCCAGGGCCGGTACGCGCGCGGCTACCTCACCCCGGACTCGCCCAAAGAGGCGCTGGTCGACTCGACCGAGCAGACGGTCTCCTGGGCGCAGAGCGCCGGTGCCGTCATCTCCAGCACCCGGGACCTCAACACCTTCCTCTCCGCGCTCGCCGCCGCCAGGCTGACCTCGGCCGCGGCGCTGGCGGAGATGGCACGGTTCACGAAGGTGGACAGCACGACGGCGTACGGCCTCGGGCTGCGCCGCCGCACCCTGTCCTGCGGCGTCTCGGTGCAGGGCCACACGGGCGTCGTCCAGGGCTACTACACCTACGCCTTCACCAGCGAGGACGGTCGGCGCAGCGTCACGGCGCTGGCCAACACCTCCAACAACGTGAAGGTGCTCAACACGATGGCGGGCACGCTGGAGTCGGCGTTCTGCGGGAAGCAGCGGACGGACCGCGAGCGGGCCATGACGGCCGTCGCACGCACCGAGGACATCGCCCCGTCGGTGATCCGCCGCTGAGCGGACCGCGGGAACCATCGCGTGCCGTCCGGGCGTTGTACGGAGGACCCCACCGGTCCCGAACCACCACCTCTCCTGGGCGGCACGATGAGCGAGCTGGTTCCCGGGGGCAATCTGCCCCTGCCGGGCGGCCCGCTGAACCTGCGGGTGCCCGGTCCCTTCGACGTGTCCGCGATCGTCACCGGGGAGAGCGGAAAGGTCGCGGGCGACGCCGACTTCGTGTTCTACAACCAGCCGGCCGCCCCCGGCGTCCGACTGCGCGGCGACACGCTGAGCGTCGAACCGGCCGGGCTGCGCGCGGGCGCGGTCCGGGTCACCGTGGCCGTCAGCCCGGCCGAGCCCGGCACCCCGCTCGCCCGACTGCCCGCGCCGGTGCTCCAGGTCGGTGACGGGCGGGGCCGGGCGGTGGCCCGGTTCGCCCCGCCGCGTCCCGGCCCCGAGACCGTGCTGCTGCTCGCCGAGCTGTACCGCCGGGGCGCCGCCTGGAAGCTCAGGGCCATAGGCCAGGGGTACGCGGACGGACTGGCCGGGCTCGCCCGGGACTTCGGGGTCGACGTCGTGGACGAGCCCACAGCCACGCCGGCGCCCCTCCCCGACCCCCGCGCCGCCTCCTCCGCCCCGTCCCGCCTCGTCGCCTCCCCCGCCCCCGGGCCGGGTACCGCCACCGCGCCCGGGTCGGCCCACTCCCCCGCGCCCGATCCCGAGGGCTTCCTCGCCCTCGTCAACCCGGCCCGTGCCGAGGCCGGTTCACCGCCGGTCGTCCTCGACGCCCGGCTGGTCACCGCCGCGCGGGCCCATGTGGCCGCGCTGGCCGCCGGCAGCCGTCTCGCCACCGAGAGCCCGGACGGCACCGCGCTCCACCAGCGGATCACCGCGACCGGATTCGCCTACGTCACCGTCGGCGAACACCTGGTCTCAGGACCGCGCACGCCCGCCGAGTTCGTGGCGTACTGCCTGCGCACCGAGCAGGCCCGGCGCACCCTCCAGGATCCCGCCTTCACGCACACCGGACTGGCGTACGCCACCGGGCCGCGCACGGGCGACGTCTACTGGACGGCGTTGTGGGCCGTCCCCCTCACCCCCGACGCGCTGGCACGCACCTGCGCCGATGTGGTCGAGCTGACCAACCGGGAGCGGCGGCGGGCGCGGCTGACGCCGCTCGCGACGGATCCGCTGCTGACGGCCGCCGCGCAGGCGCACAGCGCGGACATGGTGGCCCGGGACTTCTACTCGCACACCTCGCCCGAGGGCTCACAACCCTGGGACAGGGCCGCCGCCGCGGGTTCCCGGCGGCGCACGATCGGCGAGAACATCGCCTGCGGCCAGCGCTCCGCAGCCGAGGTGGTGACGGGCTGGATGAACAGTCCGGGTCACCGCGCCAACATCCTGAAGCCGGACTTCACGCACATCGGGGTGGGTTTCGCCGGGGGCGGCCGGACGGGCACGTACTGGACCCAGCTCTTCGGCGCCTGACCGCCGGAGGGGAACCGGACTCCGCGATCTTGGCGGAACGACGTCCTCCGGGACACCATGCCCGCATGAAAGGTGACCTCTTTTCCAGTGAGCACATGGTGCAGCCGGCCGTCGCGCCTGGTATGTCCATCGAAAATGCCAAATGCATCAAGTACGCGGTCGACGGCGAGATGTTCGCCCGTCAGGGCGCGATGATCGCTTTCCGCGGCAATCTCCAGTTCGAACGCAAGGGCCAGGGCGTGGGCGGCATGCTCAAACGTGCGGTCACCGGTGAGGGCCTGCCTCTGATGGCGGTGCGCGGCCGGGGCGAGGCGTGGTTCGCGCACGAGGCGCAGAACTGCTTCATCGTCGAGATCGAGCCCGGGGACCAGTTCACCGTCAACGGCCGGAACGTGCTGTGCTTCGACGCCTCGCTCTCGTACGAGATCAAGACCGTCAAGGGCTCGGGCATCGCCGGTGGCGGACTGTTCAACAGCGTCTTCAGCGGGCACGGCGGGCTCGGACTGGTCTGCGACGGAACACCGCTGGTGATCCCGGTCTCGGCGCAGTACCCCGTGTACGTCGACACGGACGCGGTGGTCGGCTGGACCACCCGGTTGCAGACCTCGCTGCACCGGTCCCAGTCCATCGGCTCGATGCTGCGCGGCGGTTCCGGCGAGGCGGTGCAGCTGATGCTGCAAGGTGAGGGGTATGTCGTGGTGCGCCCGAGCGAGGCGACCCCGCAGCGGCCGCAGCAGCACTGACACGTCCCGTGGCGCGGTCCGTACCGCGCCCGCGTCCCCTCGGGCGGACCGGCGTCCTGATCCGGCCGAGGGGACGGCGACGCCCCCGGCCGCGCACCGGCCCGGGGCGTCGCTCCGGGGCGGTGCGGGGCCGCGCTGTCCGACGCGTTTCCCGGCCGCCCCGGCCCGCGCCCGGGTGGAGGAGTTGACCTTCACGGGGTCCCCGGGTCAAGGTCGGGATCGGCGCGGTCCCCGCCCCGACACCGCGCCGGAGAGGATGAGAGCCTTGATCGGCATCTCGGACATCCAGGCCGCGGCGCGCAGCATCGCCGGGCATGTCGTACGCACCCCTACGGTGCCGAGTCCCGGCCTGTCCGCGCTGCTCGGCGGCCCGGTCACCGCGAAACTCGAACTGCTCCAGCGCACCGGGTCGTTCAAGGCGCGCGGCGCCACGGCGAAGCTGCTCGCGCTGAGCGAGGCCGAGCGCGCGGCCGGAGCGGTCGCGGTCAGCGGCGGCAACCACGGGGTCGCCCTCGCGGTCATGGCCGGCGCCCTCGATGTGAAGGCGACCGTCGTCATGCCTCGGACGGCGCCCGCGCGCTCGATCGGGATCGCCCGGGAGGCCGGGGCGGCGGTGCGGCTGACCGACGGCATGGACAGCGCGTTCGAGCTGGTGAACCGGTTGCGGGACGAGGGGCTGACGCTGGTCCACCCGTTCGACGACCCCGTCGTGGTCGCCGCGCAGGGCACCGTCGGGCTGGAGTTCGCGGACGACGCCGACGAGCTGACCGACGTCGTCGTCAGTGTCGGCGGCGGCGGTCTGATCTCCGGGGTGGCGGCGGCGCTGCGCGCCCGTCGGCCGGACGTACGGGTCTGGGGTGTGGAGACGGCGGGCGCCCAGGCGATGTCGGAGGCACTGGCCGCAGGCGGGCCGGTGCCGGTCGAGCTGTCCTCGGTCGTCACGACGCTCAGCGCCCCGTCGGTGTCGCAGTTGACGTACGACCATGTCTCGGCCCTGGTCGAGGAGGTCCTCGTGGTGTCCGACCGGGAGGCCGTCGAGGGCTGTCTCGACCTCGCCGAGCACGCCAAGGTGTGGGCGGAGCCGGCCGCCGGCTGTCTGCTGCCCGCGGCCCGCCGGGTGCTGGAACGGGTGGGCGGGAGCGCCCGGCTCGGACTGGTGGTGTGCGGCGGCAACATGACGCCACGGGACCTCATGGGTTTCACGGAGCGGTTCGCGCTGCGGTGACGGACGCCCCGGCACCGTGATCCGGCGCACGGGGAGACGTCACCCGCGGCGAACTCCGCCCCGGCCGGCAGGCGGTGCGCGAGCAGGGGCCCGGCCGGCCGGGAGGCCCGGCTCAGCGCGTGGTGTGGCGGCGGCGCACCCACAGCGGCAGCAGGTACCAGCAGACCAGGTACCAGGCCACCACCACCGCCACCAGCCACACCACGGCCGTGTCGTTCGCGGCCACCCTGAGGATCAGCAGCAGCGAGGCGGTCATGGTGGCCAGCAGCAGGAACAGGCCGACGAAGGTCAGCCGGGAGGCCCAGCGCACCGCGCGGGGTTTCACGCGGCGCCCGGCGACAATGCGGTGCAGGGAGACCGGTCCGATGAGGGCACCGGTCGCGCAGGCGCCGAGCACGACGGTCACGGTGTAGATGGCCTGGTCGGCGTCGGCCAGGTCGTCGTACTTCGCGCTGAACACGACGGTGAGCAGGAAGCCGAACAGGATCTGGACGCCCGTCTGGGCGACGCGGACCTCCTGGATGAGTTCGCTCCACATCCGGTCGGCCCGCTCCTCGTCGCTCTCGTCGCGTCCCGTCCGGTCGCCCGCCTGCGTCATGCGATGCGGGTAACCGTCCGGCCCGGCGTTCAAACGGCGGCTCCCTCTACCAGCGGTCCTCCACCTGGGCCTTGATCCGGCGGTCGTACAGGTCCCGGATCGCGGCCAGGATCCGCACGGGCGGCTGCGGGAGTTCCGCGGCAGCCGCGTTGGCGCGGGCCTGGCCGGGGTTGCGGGCGCCGGGGATCACGGTGGTCACGCCCGGCTGCTCGACGACCCAGCGCAGGGCGAGCTGGGCCGGGGTGCAACCCTCGGGGGCGAGGGCGGCGAACTCGGCGGCGGCCTCGACGCCGGTGCCGTAGTCGACACCGGAGAAGGTCTCGCCCTGGTCGAACGCCTCGCCGTGCCGGTTGAACGTGCGGTGGTCGTTGGCGGCGAAGACCGTGTCCTTGGTGTACCGGCCGGACAGCAGACCGGAGGCCAGCGGCACCCGGGCGATGACGCCGACGCCCGCGTCCCGGGCGGCGGGCAGCACCTCATCGAGCGGCTTCATGCGGAACGGGTTGAGGATGATCTGCACACTCGCCACGCCCGGCCGGGCGATGGCGGTCAGTGCCTCCGCGCAGGTCTCCACGCTGACGCCGTACGCGGCGATCCGTTCCTCGGCGACCAGGGTGTCCAGGGCGTCGAACACCTCGTCCGAGGAGTAGACGGGTGTCGGCGGGCAGTGCAGCTGCACCAGGTCGATCCGGTCGACGCCGAGGTTGCGCCGCGACCGGTCGTTCCAGGCCCGGAAGTTGTCGAGGACGTAGCTCTGCGGGATCTGCTCGACCCGGCGGCCCATCTTCGTGGCGACCAGCACGTCCAGGTCGGGCCTGCCGCGCAGGAAGGCGGCGATGGTCTGTTCACTGCGTCCGTCGCCGTAGACGTCGGCCGTGTCGAAGAAGGTCACTCCCGACTCGGCCGCCGCCTCCAGCACGGCGAGCGCCTCCTTGTCGTCCACATCGCCCCAGTCGGCGCCGAGCTGCCAGGTGCCGAGACCGACGGCCGAAGCCCGCTGTCCCGACCTGCCGAATACGCGTTCGTCCATGCCGTCAGTCTGTCATCCGCCGCCGGTCCGTCCGGAACGGCCCGCTCCGCAGGGACCGCGGGCCTCGCGGAAGTCAGGGCGCGGGGGTCAACTGCGCCTGGACGAGGGGCCCGTAGCTTTCGACGACGGTGTCGATGTCGCTGTCACGCAGGTGCGAACCGCGGGCGATGCCGTACATCACGCCGAGGCCGACGAGCGCGGCGACGGCGAGTTCGGCGCGCAGGCCCGCGTCGGGGCCGGGGAGCCGGCCGGCCAGGCGGGTGGTCACCTGGTCGCGGAAATTCTCCCGCAGCACGGCGCCGTGGTCACCGTGCAGGGGCGCGAAGACGATACGCACCAGTGGGTCGGCGCCGCGGCGGCGCTGGCCCTCCAGGACGTACCGGACCATGTGCGGACCGAGCCGTTCCAGGGGCGCGTCCAGCAGGGCCTCCGCGTCGGCGTCGAAGGACATCACACGGGCGAACAGGGCGTCCTTGCTGCCGAAGTACTTGAGGATCAACGGCGGGCTGACGCCGGCGCGTTCGGCGACGGCCTTCAGGGTGACGTCGGTGTGCGGCTGCCGGGCGAGGAAGTGGCGGGCCGCCCGCAGGATGGCCGCCTTGGTCGCGTCGGCGTCCCGGCGGGCGGACGCGGCGGTACCGGCCGGGGCCGACGCGACGGTACCGGCCGATGCGGCCGGGTCGGGGCCGGTCTGGGCGGATGGATCGATGCCGGGTCGGGAAGCCATGGTGTTCATGCTCCCTCCATCGCCCGCTCCCGTGCGCCGCGGGGGGTGCCGTCGGCTTCCCGGGGGTCGTCCGGGGCTGCGCCCCCGGGAATGGCCAGGGCCGCCGCACAGGCCACCAGCGCGACGGCGCCCGCCATCGCGAAGGCCAGCAGATAGCCGTGCAGCGTGGGCACCGGGACCCCGCCGACCGGGCTGCTGTGGTGCACGAGGACCGCGGCGATGGCCGCGCTGGAGATCGCCTGGCCGATGGTGCGCATCAGGACGTTGACGCCGTTGGCGGACGCGGTCTGCGCGGCCGGCACGGCCCGCAGGATGAGGGTGGGCAGGGCCGAGTAGGCGAGGGTGGTACCGGTGGCGACCACCGTGGCGCCCACGATGATCATCCAGAGGTCCCGGCTGTCCGCGATGCGCACGGCGTAGCCGCAGGCGATGACCGCGGCCCCGAGGGCGAGGGTGATCCGCGGACCGCGGGCCGCCGAGATGCGGGCCGACAGGGGCGAGAACAGCAGCATGGTGATGCCGCCGGGCAGCAGGCACAGCCCGGTGGCGACGATGGACAGGCCGAGACCGTACCCCGTGGCCTCGGGCGCCTGGACCAGTTGGGCGGTCACGAGGGTGTTGGCGTAGAAGGCGAACCCGGTCAGCAGGGCCGCGACGTGGGAGAGGCCGACCCGCGGGCGGCTGACCAGACGCAGGTCGACCAGCGGCCGCTCGGCACGCAGCTGGTGCCACCACCACAGGGCGAGGACGGCCACCGCCGCGAGGAACAGCCCGAGGATCCGCGGGCTGCCCCAGCCCCACTGCCCGCCCTGGGACACGCCCAGCAGCAGGCACATCAGTCCGGCGGCGAGCCCGCACGCGCCGAGCACGTCGAACCGGCCCGGCTCCCGCACGGGCGACTCCTTGATCGCCCACCGGGCGAGCAGCACACCGAGCGCGCCGAGGACGGCGGTCAGCCAGAACATGGTGTGCCAGTCGGCGTACTGCACGACCAGCGCGGCCAGCGGCAGGCCGAGGGCCGCGCCGATGCCGACCGTGGAACTCATCAGGGCGACCGCGGAACCCCGGCGCTCGGTCGGCAGCTCGTCCCGCAGGATGCTGATCGACACCGGGACGACGGAGGCGGCCGCGCCCTGCAGGGCGCGGGCGGTGATGAGCACGGAGATGTCGGAGGACAGGGCGCACATCACGGAGCCCGCGGTCATCAGAGTGAGCGCCCCGATCAGCACCCGGCGCTTTCCGTACATGTCGCCGGCCCGGCCGAGCACCGGGGTGAGCACCGCGCCGGACAGCAGGGTGGCGGTGACCGTCCAGGAGACGGTGCCGGGGGACGCGCCGGTGAGCCGGGGCAGGTCGGGCAGCAACGGCACGACCACGGTCTGCATGACGGCCATCAGGATGCCGCCGAAGGCCAGCACCGGGACGGTCGCCCGGTCCCTCGCGCGCGCCGCTCCGGCGCGGACGCCGGGCGGCTGGGATATCGGGACGGGCTGATCCATCGGTACTCCTGGAAGCAGGGTCGGAGGCTGGTGAACGGCCATTCACCCTACTGGGGTGAATGGCCGTTCACCAAACTGCCGGCCCCTACTGGCGGCCGTCCGACGAGCGCGCGTACAGGGCCTTGGCGGCCCGCGGTCCGAGCCACCGCTTGAGCCTGCGCAGCGCTTCCAGCCGGTCGGCCGCCTTGTCGATGCCGTAGTAGAGCTGCGGCGGGACGTACGGCAGCAGGGGCGAGTGGCGCTGGCCGAGCAGGGCGAACATGCGGTGCGGGGGCAGCCGGATGTAGCGGGGCAGGTTCTCGTACCACTGGGCGCTGTAGCGGGCCGCGCTCTGCACGGCGAGCAGGTCGGCCTTCCGCTGCCGTTCGTAGGCGTCGAGTGCCCGCGGGAGGGTGTCGTGGGCGCGCAGGGCCGCCGCGAGACCCATCGCGTCCTCCAGGGCGAGGGTGGTCCCGGCGCCGACGGAGTAGTGCGTGGTGTGCGCGGCGTCGCCGAGCAGCACGAGGTTGCCGCGGGACCAGGTGCGGTTGGTGAGCGTACGGAAGTTCAGCCACTGTGCGCCGCCGTCGCCGACGGCGCGGCCGATGAGCCGGTGGCCGTCCAGCACCTGGGCGAACAGCGTCTCCAGCAGGGCGAGGCCGTCCGCCTCGGGCAGCCGGTCCAGGCCGAGCCCGGTGAAGGTCTCGGGGGCGCATTCGACGACGCAGGTGCTGCGTTCGCCGCTGTAGCCGTAGCCGTAGCACCAGATCCAGCCGTGCCCGGTCTCGACGAACGCGAAGGTGAAGGCGTCGAAGACCCTGGAGGTGCCGAGCCAGATGTAGTGGTTGCGGCCGGCCCTGGACTCGGTGCCGAAGTGGTCCGCGTGCCGGGCGCGCAACGCGCTGTGCACGCCGTCGGCGGCGACGACGAGGTCGGCCTCGGGCGGCGCGGTGCCGATCGCGCTCTCGAACTCCAGCCGTACGCCGAGGGTGCGGGCGCGGGCGGCGAGGATCTCCAGGAGCCGGTGGCGGCCGATGCCGAAGCCCTGGTCGCCGTGGTGACGGGTGGCGAGGCCGCGCACGTGGGCGACCCCGTCGCTCCAGCGGACCGAGTGCTCCTCGACGGCGCGCGCCGACTCCAGGTCGTGCGCCCCGAGCTGGTCGAGCAGTCCCCGCCAGTAGGTGACGCCCCAGCCGTAGGTCGAGCCCTCGGGGCGGCGTTCATGGACGGTGACGTCGTGCGACGGGTCCTGTCGCTTGAGCAGGATCGCGAGATACAGGCCGGCGGGCCCGCCTCCGACACAGACGACCTTCACGGCACACCCCTGATAGTCATGCAGTCACTCGACGTGATCGATCGGGTACGCAGAGTAGCAGTGCGGGGTGGAGTGGACGGCGGTTCGGCCCGCCGTCGTCCTCAGTCGTGCCGTGGACGTCCGCCTGTGGCCGGGGAGACGCGGCCGATGCCCTGCGCCGCGGCACCGCCCAGCGGGGACGGGGCAGGGACGGGGGCGGGCACGGGCGCGGGGACGACGGACCGGGCCGGCCCGGCCAGAAGGAGTCGACGCGGACGGGGCAGGAGCGTCACCCGGACGGGCCCGGGGTGGAACGCCGACGAGCAGGGGGCGGGACGCGGACGGGCACCGGCGCCGCGACGGAGGCGGGCGGTACGACAGGTGACCGGCGTGGCAGCGACGCGCGGGGCCGGCCGTACCGCACCGGTGCCGGGCGGGTGCCGTCCGGGAGTCCGGTCAGACGTCCGCGGTACGGCACTCCGGATGGCCCCAGCCCTGGGCGTTCTTGGCGATGGTCTCGCCGGCCGCGTAGGCGCGGCCGCACACGCAGCGGCCGGGGAACTTGGCCTTGAGGGTGCGGGACGAGGAACCGCCGGTCGCACGGCGGGCGGGCCCCCGCTTGGAGCCGGAGGACGTCGGGGCGCCGGACGACGGCGGTGGTTCCGGCGAGCCGAGGGCACTGCCCGCGGGCTCCTGGGCGGAGGCGGCCTGGCTGGCCGCGCGGTCGGCGAAGTCGTTCAGCGGGTCGCCGTCGACCTGATGGGCGGGGACGTAGCGGAACTCGACGGAGCGGCCTTCGAGCAGTTCGTCGATGCGGACCACCAGGTCCTGGTTGGCGACGGGCTTGCCGGCGGACGTCCGCCAGCCGTTGCGCTTCCAGCCGGGCAGCCAGGCGGTGACGGCCTTCATCGCGTACTGCGAGTCCATCCGGACCTCCAGCGGCACCCCGGGGTCCGTCGCCACCAGCAGGCGCTCCAGAGCGGTCAGTTCGGCGACGTTGTTGGTGGTCCTGCCGAGCGGGCCGGCCGCCCAGCGGTCCGGTGCCTCCGCCGCGTCGGACACCACCCAGGCCCAGCCGGCCGGGCCGGGGTTTCCTTTCGAAGCCCCGTCGCACGCGGCCACCACACGTTCACCCATGGGCACGATCATGCCATGGCCGTGCAGGCCGTCCGTCCGGGCCCGGTCAGACGTCCTCGGCCCGGGGCATCTCGCCCGCCGTCGTCGTGGTGTCGATCACCGAGAACTGCGCGCCCTGCGGATCGCTGAGCGCCGCGAACCGCCCGAACGGGCTGGTCATCGGGCCGAAGTGGAGGATGCCCCCGAGCCCGGTGGCCTTGGCCACGGCCTCGTCGCAGTCGGCCACCCCGAAGTACACGTTCACGTACGAGGGCACCTCGGGCGGGAAGTCGTCGGTCATCTTCATCCGGCCCAGGACGGGGTCGCCGCCCAGGTCGAACAGCCGGAAGTCGACGGCGTCGTCCGCGACCTGCTTGGCCCGGTATCCGAAGACCGCCGTGAAGAACGCGTCCGTCCGCTCGGGCTCCCTGGTGAAGACCTCGGCCCAGTTGTAGGCGCCGGGGGTTGCGACGGCCTCGAAGCCCTGATGGCTGCCCGGCTGCCACACGCCGAACAGGGCGCCGCCCGGTTCGCGGGCCAGGCACATGGTGCCGAACTCGCCGACCTGCATCGGCTCCATCAGGATCTCGCCGCCGTTGTCCCGGATCCTCGCCGCGGTCGCCGCGGCGTCGGGCGAGGCGAAGTACAGGCACCACTGGGAGGGGCCCTCCTGACCGGAACCGGACGGTACGACGGCCGCCACCGCCCGGCCGCCCGCATAGGCCTGCGCGTAGTTGCCGTGCTCCGCGGACGCCTCGCCGAAGGTCCAGCCGAGGACATCGCCGTAGAAGGTCCTGGCTCCTTCGGCGTCGTCGAACATCGCGTCGGCCCAGCATGGAGTTCCCTCAGGCGGTGCGGCCATGGTCCGGCCCTCCCGTGCGTCGGACTGTCCGGACCCTCACGCTAGCCAGCCCGGCCGCCACCCGCGCGCCGAAGCGGCGGAGCTGGTCGAGACTGGAGGCGGCGGGCGGGTACGGCGGGCTGCGACGGGATGGGGCACGGCATGACGGACTCGACGGCGGCAGGGACCATGCGGGCCTGGTCGGTGACCACTCCGGGACCGGTGGAGGGGGAACCCCTCCGGCTCGTGGAGCGTCCGGTGCCGGTCCCCGGGGACGACGAACTGCTGGTGCGGGTACGCGCCTGCGGGGTGTGCCGGACCGATCTGCACGTCACCGAGGGGGACCTGCCGGTCCACCGGCCCGGCGTGACGCCCGGACACGAGGTGGTCGGCGTGGTCGCCGGGGCGGGCCGGGCCGTCGAGGGCTTCGCCGAGGGCGACCGGGTCGGCGTGGCCTGGCTGCGGCACACCGACGGCACCTGCGCCTACTGCCGGCGGGGCGCGGAGAACCTGTGCCCGCGATCGGAGTACACCGGCTGGGACGCCGACGGCGGATACGCGGAGTACACGACCGTGCCGGCCGCGTTCGCCTACCGGCTGCCGGGCGCCGTGGACGACGCGGCGTCGGCGCCGCTGCTGTGCGCCGGGATCATCGGCTACCGTGCGCTGCGGCGGGCCTCGCTGCCGCCGGGCGGCCGGCTCGGGCTGTACGGCTTCGGGGGCAGCGCCCATCTGTGCGCGCAGGTGGCGCTCGCCGAGGGCGCCCGGGTGCACGTCCTCACCCGTGGCGCCGAGGCCCGGCGGCTCGCCCTGGACCTGGGCGCGGCCTCGGCGCGCGACGCCTACGAGGCGCCGCCCGAGTCCCTGGACGCCGCGGTGCTGTTCGCTCCGGTCGGCGATCTGGTGCCGGTCGCGCTGCGGGCGTTGGACCGGGGCGGTGTGCTGTCGGTCGCGGGCATCCACCTCAGCGACGTGCCGCCGCTGCACTACGAGACCGATCTGTTCTACGAGAAGGAACTGCGCAGCGTCACCTCCAACACCCGCGCGGACGGCCGGGCGTTCCTGGACCTGGCCGCGCGGCACGGTGTCCGTGCGACGACGCACGGCTATCCGCTGTCGCGGGCCCCGCAGGCGCTCAGGGATCTCAAGGCCGGCCGCTTCGACGGCGCGGCGGTACTGATCAACGACCTCTCCTGAGCCCGGCTAACTTCCGTGACATCGGCAGCCTTTGCCGAGGTCGGCGGTCTCCCCGGAGATCAAACGCGGCCTTGTCACCGAGTGCGGAGGCAGCCGGGAGGCGCGCGGCGAGATCACTCGCGCGCCGTGTGCCACAAGCCCTGGGTTTGCGCATCCACGGCCCGAACCCGCCCCTTTCGCGCCATCCCGGGCCGCCACCCCAGCTGTTTGGCTTGACCAAGCACACCGCCACCTCGCACACCACCGACCGATCCGGTCACCCCTGTTCACCCAGCGGGAGGGAAAGTGTCCACACCGGACAGCGCCACCGGCTCCGAGATAGACGGGCCCGCCCAGGCCCTTTCGGCCGGGCGGGAGCTCACCAGCCTCGGCACCCGGGCGGCCCGCCGGCTCGCCACGACCACCAAGTCCGAGCCCCAGATGCAGGCCATCACCTCGCGGTGGCTGTTGAAGAGGCTGCCGTGGGTGGACGTGAAGGGCGGCACCTACCGGGTCAACCGCCGGCTCCAGTTGCGCACCGGGCGCGGACGGGTGCACTTCGAGCAGAACGGCGCCGACGACATCCGGGTGATCCCCGAAACGCTGACCGAACTGCCGGTCCTGCGCGGCTATTCCGACACCGAGGTGCTGCGGGAGCTGGCCGCCCGGTTCGAGACCCGTGCGGTGCGCGCGGGGCAACTGCTGTTCGAGGCCGGGCAGCCGGTCACGGAGGCATATCTGGTCGTCCACGGCCGCTTCACCCGCTTCACCACCGGCAAGTACGGCGAGGAGGAGGTCATCGGGGTCGTCTCGGACGGCGACCAGATGGGTGACGAGGCGGTGGGCCGGCCCGACCCGCTGTGGCTGACCTCGGTGCGGGCGGAGACCGCGGGCGTGGTGCTGACGCTGCCCTGGGCCGTGGTGGAGGAGGTCACCGAGCGGGCGCCGTCCCTCGGGGCGCACCTGCGGGCGTACGTGGAACGGCAGCGCAAACCCGTGAACCGCAAGGGCGAGGCGGACGTCCCCGTGCAGGCAGGCCACGTGGGCGAGCCGACGCTGCCCGGTGGCTTCGTCGACTACGAACTCGCCCCGCGCGAGTACGAGTTGTCGTTGACGCAGACCGTGCTGCGGGTGCACACCAGGGTCGCCGACCTCTACAACGATCCGATGGACCAGACCCGGCAGCAGTTGCGGCTGACCGTCGAGGAGATCCGGGAGCGCCAGGAGTGGGAGCTGGTCAACAACCGGGAGTTCGGCCTGCTGCACAACGTCGACTACGGCCAGCGCATCAGCACCTTCACCGGTCCGCCGACCCCCGACGACCTCGACGAGCTGCTGTCGATGCGCCGCGGGACCAAGTTGCTGCTGGCCCATCCGAAGGCGATCGCGGCGTTCTTCCGGCAGTGCAACCGGCGCGGCCTGGTACCGGGCACCGCGAACGTGGACGGGCACGAGGTCCCCGCCTGGCGCGGGGTCCCCCTCTTCCCGTGCGGCAAGATCCCGGTCGGCCCGGAGCACACCAGCAGCATCATCGCGTTGCGCACCGGTGAGGCCGACCAGGGTGTCGTCGGCCTCTACCAGACCGGCATCCCGGAGGAGTACCAGCCGGGTCTGAACGTCCGCTTCATGGGCATCGACACCGCCGCGATCACCAACTACCTCGTGACCGCGTACTACTCACTGGCCATCCTGGTGCCCGACGCGGCGGGCATCCTCGAAAACGTGCAGATCGGCCGGAGTGCCGAATGACGGCGTGGAGCCTCCCATGACCACATCACCCACCTCCCTCACGCTGCCCGGACCGCCGAACATCGCGCGCACGCTGTCCACCCGCCGCACCGGCGCGATCCCCGGGCTGCGGTACCGGCCGGCCGTGCCCGCCGACCCGGAGAAGGCCGCCGAGGTCGACCGCAGACTGGAGGCATGGGCGCGTGAACTCGATCTGTTCCCCGCCGCCTGGCAGGGCGACTTCACCGGCTTCCAGTTCGGCCGGGCCGTGGCGCTCCAGCATCCGGGGGCGGCCGACCTGGATCGGCTGACCTCCGCGGGCAAGCTGCTGCTCGCGGAGAACGTCGTCGACTCCTGCTACTGCGAGGAGGACGAGGGCCGCGGCGGAGCGCGCACCGGTCTGGGCGGCCGGCTGATCCTGGCCCAGTCCGCGCTCGATCCCTTCCACGGTGTCCCGGAGCTGGAGGAGGAATGGCGCGAGGGCATGCGGGCGGACGGGCCGCTGCGTTCGTACCACTTCGCGCTCAAGGACTTCGCGGACCTCGCCACCCCCAGCCAGACCGACCGGTTCGTGCACGACATCGCCCGGCTGCACCTGGGCTATCTCGCCGAGGCCGCCTGGGCGGAGACCCGGTACGCGCCACGGGTCTGGGAGTACCTGGTGATGCGGCAGTTCAACAACTTCCGTCCGTGTCTGTCGATCGTCGACGCCGTGGACGGCTACGAGCTGCCCGAACCGGTCTACGCCCGCCCGGAGATCCAGCGGATCACCGCGCTGGCCTGCAACGCCACCACGATCGTCAATGACCTGTACTCCTTCACCAAGGAGCTGGCCAGCGACCCCACCCACCTCAATCTGCCCCAGGTCGTCGCCGCGAACGAGCGGTGCGGGCTGAAGGCCGCCTATCTGGAGTCCGTCGAGATCCACAACCGGATCATGACGGCCTTCGAGGAGGAGTCCGCCCTGCTCGCCGCCACATCGCCGCTGGTCGCCCGGTACGCCGAGGGCCTCGCCGCCTGGGTGTCCGGCAACCACGAGTGGCACGCCACCAACTCCCACCGCTACCACCTGCCCGATTACTGGTAACCGCTGCCACAGGCAGTCGCAGGCTTTCCGAACCACTGTCCAGATGCGCCACAAGGAGTCACCGTTGACCACCGCCCCCGTCGCCCGTACCACGACCGCACCGGTGCCGACCCAGTCCACGTACCAGAACCGCGTCGCGGATTACTGGAACGCCGAGGAAAACCCGGTCAACCTCGAACTGGGAAAGATCGACGACCTGTACCACCACCACTACGGCGTGGGTGAGGCCGACTGGACGGTGCTCGACGAGCCCGATCCCGAGCTGCGCCGGGAGCGGATCACCGGCGAACTGCACCGCCTGGAGCATGCCCAGGCCGAGCTGCTGGCCTCCCATCTCGGCCCGCTGACCTCCGCCGACCGTGTCTTCGACGCCGGCTGCGGGCGGGGCGGCGGCAGCGTCGTGGCCAACCTGCGGTACGGCTGCCACGCGGACGGTGTCACGATCTCCGCGAAGCAGGCGGACTTCGCCAACGAGCAGGCCCGCAAGCGGGGCATCGCCGACAAGGTGCGCTACCACCACCGCAACATGCTCGACACCGGCTTCGAGCGGGGCGGCTACGCGGCCTCCTGGAACAACGAGTCGACCATGTACGTCGAGCTGGACCTGCTGTTCGCCGAGCACGCCCGGCTGCTGCGCCGCGGCGGACGCTATGTGGTGGTCACCGGCTGCTACAACGACACGTACGGGCGGGCGTCGCGGGAGGTGTCGCTGATCAACGCGCACTACATCTGCGACATCCACCCGAGGTCGGCGTACTTCCGGGCGATGGCGGCGAACCGGCTGGTGCCGGTGCATGTGCAGGACCTCACCGCGACCACGATCCCCTACTGGGAGCTGCGCAAGCAGGCCGACCATCTGGTCACGGGCGTCGAGGACTCGTTCCTGTCCGCGTACCGCAACGGCAGCTTCCAGTACCTGCTGATCGTGGCCGACCGGGTCTGAGCCCCGGTCCGGTCCGCCAGAGATGAGCCGTGCCCGGTCCACTCCCCCGGCATCCCGCGGCGCCCCGCTCGGGCGAACGCGCAGGCCGTTGTGGACCGGGCACGGGTCGCAGGGGCGGTCATGGGACCGCCGGGGCGCGGCTATTCACCCGCGTGCGCCTTCCGCAGCGCGGCGATGTCGAGTTTGCCCATCGTGTACATGGCCCGGGTGGTGCGGGCCGCCTTCTCCGGGTCGGCGTCGCCGAGCAGGTCGATGAGCCCGTCCGGGAGGACCTGCCAGGAGACGCCGTACTTGTCCTTGAGCCAGCCGCAGGGTCCGGGCGTGCCGCCGTTCTCGGTCAGCCTGGTCCAGTGGTAGTCGACCTCTTCCTGGCCCGCGCAGAGGATCTGGAAGGAGATCGCCTCGGTGAAGGTGAACTGCGGGCCGCCGTTCAGCGCCATGAACTTCTGGCCGTTCGCCGTGAACTCGACGCTGAGCACGGATCCGACCTGGCCCGGGCCCGCCTCGTTGTAGCGGGCGATCCGTCCGAGGCTGGAGTTCTTGAAGATCGAGACGTAGTAGTGGGCGGCTTCCTCGGCCTGCCCGTCGAGCCAGAGGCAGGTGGTGAATCCGTCGGCGGTCATCGGTACCTCCCGAAGGGTGGAGCGTTGTCGCCAGTACCGACCGGCGCACGGCCGGAAACTCATCGCCGGTCGGCGGGAACGGTCCCCCGGGGACGGCCACGGGGCGGCGCTGAGCAGGTCGGGCGAAATCCGGCACGCTCCGCCAGCGCCTGTAAAAGGCCCGTGACCAGCCACGATGCCGCGGCGGACGAACAACGGTGAGCCACCGGCAGACGTGTCGAGCGCTTAGCATCCGCCTCATGACACCTTCGCCCGGCGAGAGCATCCGTCCTTTCCGACTCGCGATCCCGCAGAGCGACCTCGACGATCTGCACGACCGGCTCGACCGCACCCGCTGGCCGGAGGAACTGCCCGGAGCGGGCTGGGCGTACGGGGTGCCGGCGGGGTATCTGCGGGATCTCGTGGGCTACTGGCGCGGCAGCTACGACTGGCGCGCGGCCGAGGCGCGGCTCAACGAGCTGGCGCAGTTCACCACCACCATCGACGGGGCGAACATCCACTTCGCGCACGTCCGCTCCCCGGAGCCGGACGCCACGCCGCTGATCATGACGCATGGCTGGCCGGGTTCACTCGTCGAGTTCCTCGATGTCGTGGGTCCGCTCACCGACCCGGCGGCGCACGGCGGGGATCCGGCCGACGCCTTCCATCTGGTGCTGCCGAGCCTCCCCGGCTTCGGGCTGTCCGGGCCCGCCGAGCAGCCCGGCTGGGAGCCCGGTCGGATCGCGGACGCCTGGGTGGAGCTGATGGACCGGCTCGGCTATCCCCGTTTCGGGGCCCAGGGCGGCGACTGGGGTGCGGCCGTCTCCCGTGAGCTGGGCCGGGCCCACCCCGACCGGGTCATCGGCGTGCACCTCACCCTGTTGCCGGGCGCCCAGGCGACCAGCGAGCCGACGGCCGAGGAACTGGCGGTGCTCGGCCCCGAGGAGCGTGAGCGCACCCTGCGCTCGTGGCGCCGTTGGGGCGAGTGGTCACGGGAGGGCACCGGGTACGGCGTCCTGCAGTCGACCCGGCCGGACACCGTGGCCTACGGGCTGACCGACTCGCCGGTCGGGCAGCTCGCCTGGATCGTGGAGAAGTTCCGGGAGTGGACGGACTCGGCGGAGACTCCCGAGGACGCCGTCGACCGGGACCTGATGCTCACCGATGTGATGCTGTACTGGCTGACCCGAACCGCCGGTTCGTCCGCCCGGATCTACTACGAGCGGGCGCACGCCACCGGCCGCCGTGCCGCACCGGCCGAGCCGTCGACGGCGCCCACCGCTCTCGCCGTGTTCCCCGCGGAACTCCAGTTGCCGCTGCGGCACAAGGCGGAACGCACCGAGAACATCGTGCGGTGGACGGAGTTCGACCGGGGCGGGCACTTCGCCGCGATGGAGGTGCCGGACCTGCTGACCGGTGACGTCCGGGCGTTCTTCCGCCTGCTGCGCGAGAGGGACGCCGGATGACGCGGGCGGGCCGGGTCGCTCAGGCGGCCAGGCACATCCCCCGGGCGGGCGCGGCCGACGGGTTCCGGCCCGCGGCGCGCTGCCCGGTCCGCTCGCCCTGGACCCGGGTCAGCAGTTCGCTGTGCACCCGGGTCAGCAGTTCGCCGAGGCCAAGTCCGAGGGCCTGGGCGGCCGCCGCGAGCACCTCGGAGGAGGCTTCCTTGCGTCCACGCTCGATCTCCGAGAGGTACGGCAGCGAGATCCTGGCCGCGTCGGCGACGTCCTTGAGCGTGCGCTGCTGCGCCCGGCGCTCCCTGCGCAGCACGTCACCGACCAGGTCGCGCCACAGGGGTTCCCTGGGCACCGGTGCCGAAACCGGTGCCGAGGTCTCGGCGCGGCCGGTCTCCCGGCGCAGGGGGATCACTCGGGCGTCGTCGGCTGGTCGGCTGCTCATCCGACCAGCCTAAGGACCCCGGGCGCGCGGGGAAGGGACCGGCGTTGCGCCCTGGGTGGAATCGCGGACCGGAAAAAGCCGGCGGCCATGCCGCGGGACACGTTCGACGAGGACGCCGAGTCGTACGAGCGGGCACGGCCCCGTTGTCCGCGGTCCTCGACGTCCGCACTGGCGGGGCGGGCGGGCATCGGACCCGGCAGCCAGGTGCTGGAGCAGTGCCAGTGCTCTGCCCGTCTCCCTCCGCTGTCGTCCCGGCGGCCCGGCACGGACTGCGGTGCTACGTGCGCGAGTTGATCGGCTCGGCCTACGGAAACAGCGTCACCAGCCGTATCCGCACGAGCCGATCACGACCCGGCGCCGCCCGGAACAGTCCCCGGGATACGGGCCGTCCGGCTGACGGCCCGGTCCGCTGGTCCCCCGGACGCCCGACGAGTGTGCCCGGTGCTCCCCCACGGATCAGCCCTCGCCGCGTGGCTCGTCCGCGAGCCGCACCAACACCTCCCACCGGCCGAACACCCGGTCGGGCAAACCGCCCTGAGGCCCTGTGATGTCGGTCGAAGGTCCACAGGAACGGCGGTGCGCCAGGTTGCCGCCACCGGATTTCCGGCACGAGTCGCCGCACGAGGCGCATGCACCGGCCGACCCCGGGTAGGCGAACCACGAACCAAGCATGGCGCGCCGGCTTGCGGGTACGTGAACCGGCACGCCAGGGCAGGTGGACCGGGGACGCGGCACATGGACCGCGGACCCGGGTCCGGACAACGAACCGTGACTTCGTGGGGAGCAGGCAATGGACACCGCCGGGATCCGGCCGGGAGCAGACGTCGTCGAGAAGACCGCAGAGAACGGAGCAGGCGAGCAGTCGCTGCCGGGAATCGAGGACCCGACGTCGATCGCGCCGCGTGACGCCCGGGAGTTGTCCCGCCAGTTCTTCCAGCGCCTGACGGAACTGGAGGAAGGCACCTCGGAGCACCAGTACGCACGCAACACGCTCATCGAGATGAACATCTCGCTGGTCCGGTTCGCGGCCGGCCGGTTCCGGGGCCGCGGCGACGACATGGAGGACGTCGTCCAGACCGGGGTGATCGGTCTGATCAAGGCGATCGACCGGTTCGAGCTGTCCCGCGAGGTGGAGTTCACCTCGTTCGCCGTGCCGTACATCGTCGGCGAGATCAAGCGGTTCTTCCGCGACACGACCTGGGCGGTGCACGTACCCCGGCGGTTGCAGGAGCTGCGCGTCGAGTTGGCCAAGGCCCGCGAGGAACTGGCCGGCCGGCTGGACCGCGAGCCGACGGTCGCGGAGCTGGCCGCGCTGATGGACATCCCCGAGGACGAGGTGGTCGAGGGCCAGCTTGCCGCCAACGGGTACAACTCCGCGTCGCTCGACGCCGCGCTCACCGGTGACGGCCCGGAGGACGGAGAGGCCGTTCTCGCCGACTTCATCGGTGTCGAGGAGGAGGGGCTGCGGCTCGTCGAGGACTTCCAGTCGCTGGCGCCGCTGATCGGCCATCTCAGCGACCGCGACCGGCAGATCCTTCATCTGCGGTTCGTGGAGGAGGCCACCCAGGCGGAGATCGGTGAGCGGCTCGGCTGCTCGCAGATGCATGTCTCGCGCCTGATCAAACGGGTCATCGCGCGGCTGCGCCGAGGCATGCTGGGTGAACTCGGCTGCGCCTGACGGACGGGGCCGGGCCCGCGCCCGAAGCGGCGCGCACCCGGCTCAGCGGGCGAGGGTGAGGAGGGCGCGTACCCGTTTGCCGACGGGTACGCGCTCGGTGGTCACCTCGGCGGCCAGGGCGTGCACGATCTCCAGGCCGTGCCGCCCGACGCGTTCGGGATCACGCGGGTAGCGCCTGGGCAGGGCCACGCTGCTGTCGTAGACGGACACCGTGACGGCCGCGTCGGTACCCTCCAGCTCCAGGATGTACGGGCCGTCGCTGTGCCGGTCGGCGTTGGTGACCAATTCGCTGACCACCAGCAGCAGTTCCTCGTCGGCGCGGTCGTCGATGGTGGCGCGCCACGCGCTCCTGAGCTGTTGGAGGAAGATCGCGGCGAACGATCGTGCCGCGGCGATGCATCCGGGCTCGCCCGTGTAGTGCGCCGCCCGCCGAAGCGGTTCCACGGGCACATCGAAACCAGTCGGTATCACTGCCCCGTCCAGGTGCTCGAACATCTGTATCTCTCTCGGAGGCCGGTCTGGCCGGTCACTGCTGCACCAGTGCTCGTACCCCGAGGAGGACTCCGCAGTCCCGTCGCGTGTTCGCCGACCGCGCACGGCGGACATCGTGGCGGCGCTCCGGGACATCTGGAGCGTAGCCGGTACGGAGCGGACGGACCCGCCCCACCGGGAAACTGCTGCCGACCGGGGCCCGGACAGGCCGGAAGGCCCGGTCCGGGCGGGTGCGCGGGCGTCGGGCAAGGCCGCGGACGGACCGCTGCGCGGGCGGTCCGTCCGGACGCTGCTTAGCGTGGCAGCGTGAGCGCCGTCACCACCGCCGACCGGGCCGGCCGCCGCCACGGCTGGGTCCAGGCCGTGGCCGCGGTGCTGGCGGCACTGGTCGCCATGCTGGGGGTGGCCGCGCTGGGGCTGTGGGCGGCCGGGGCCGCCCGGCTTCCGGACGGGGCGTTCGCCCGGGTCGTCGTGGCGACCGTGGTGACCGCCGTCGGGGGCAGTGTCGAGCTGTCGGGGAACGCGGGGGTGTTCGCCGAGACCCGGGCGGGCCTCACGGTGGTCCCGCTGTCGGTCACCCTGGTCGGGGTGTTCATGGTGGGCGGGGCGTTCCTGCGTCCGCTGCGCCGCCGGGCACCGGCCGGCGGCGGGGAACTGGCGGGGTGGGCCGCGCGGATCGCGGTGCTGTGGCTGCTCGGGCTGGCCGGCCTGGCCCTGGCCGCCCGTCAGACCTTCGCCGTGGACGTCGGCAGCGGCGTGCTCGGCGGTCTCACCGGCCTGTTCGACTCGGCGCCGACACTCGGGTTCGCCGCGGACGTGCCACGGACGGTGCTGTTCGGTCTGCTGTGGCTCGCCGGTGTGCTGGTGCTGGCGCTGCTGGTGTCGCCCGGGGTGCCGCTGCCGCGCCGGCTGACCCTTTTCCAGGAGTCGGCGCGTCCGGCCGTGCTGGCCGTGGTGGCGCTGCTGCTCGGGTACGTCGTCCTGGGTGTGGTGTCCGCGCTGGTGACAGCGGCCACGCGCGGGCATGTCGCGGACACCTTCGCGGTGCTCCTGCTGGGGCTGCCGAACCTGGCCTGGCCGGCCCTGACCGTCGGTCTCGGCGCGAGCTGGCACGGCCGGGTGGACGGCCCGTTCGGGCTGCCCGTGCCGCACGTCCTGGACGAGGTGCTGCGCACCCCGGACGTCTCCACGCTCAACCTGAGCACGCTCGCCGGGCACGACGGGCGGGCGTGGTGGCTGCTGGTGGCGGCGGTCGTGCTCGTTCCGGCCGCCGCGCTGCTGATGGTGGCGCGGTCACCGGCCGGAGTGCGGGCCTGGCGGCATGCGCTGTGCTTCGCCGGCGCACTCGTCGTGGCGGTGCTCGTGATCTGTCTCGTCGGCCGGATCTCGGCGCACTACGGGCTGTCCCTGCTGGGCATCGGTGATCTGGGCGGCGGGCTGTCCGGGGAACTGCTGCTGCGGCCCGACGTGTGGCCGGCGGTCGGTCTGGCCGCGCTGTGGGGGCTGGTCACCGGGTTCCTCGGCGGGCTGCTGGCGCGGCCCCTGCACCGCCGGGGCGGGGCCGGGCCGGAGCGACGCACGAGGGGACGGTGAGACGAGCCGCCGGTCACGGCCCCGGCGGCGGCGCCTCCCGCGCGCGGCGTCACGGTTAGCCGTCCGGTGCCGCCGTACCGGACGGCGCGTGGCCCGACGGCGGGGTGGCCGGGTGCTCGCGGTCGGTGGCGTAGGTACTCAGCCGCCGGCCGTCGCCGTACAGCCACCGCCCCTGGTCGGCGTCGTACAGCCACATCGACTCCCCGTCGACCACCACCCCGATCCGCAGCCCGCGCGTACGGTCGCCGAAGGACTGCCCGTCCAGGCCACCCGCCATGAGGTCCGCGACGGCCGCCCGGTAGTGGGCGAGGGCGCGTTCGGCGCGGTCCAGCAGCGGCCCTGGATCGGCCGTGTCACCGGGCGGGCCACCGTCGCCGGGCGGGTCGCGGGGTACGGCGACGAGACGGCGGCCGTCCACCCAGGCCATCCAGCCGTTGGCGCAGACGATGTGCGCCCAGTCGCCGTACCACTCGGTGAGCCGTACCGGCAGCAGCGGGTCGAGGGACACCGTGGGCCGGGCGGGGTCGGGTGTCTCCCAGGCGCGGAGCCCGGACGGGGGGACGACGTGGGTGGGCCGGAAACCGGGATTCGTCATCGCGCACCGTCTCCTTCCGCTTCGCCACGGGCCGGTACCGGTGCGGGGGCGCGGACCGGGAGACGGCAGGGCGTGGAGGGCGCCGCCGGCCGGTCCGGGGTCGCGTGGCCCCGCACCTCGCCGTGTGGGCCGTGCCGGTCCGCAGGGCGTGTCCGGGCGCCGCCGGGGGCGGGGGTCGGCCACCAGGCCCTGGCCGGAATTCTACCGATTCACTCATCTGTACGCCCACCCGCGGTGCCGGGGAGCGGACCTCGCCCGTCGGCGGCGGTCGGCGCCGGGACGGAGAGCGGCGTTCAGGCGACGGGCAGGACGAGCGCCGGGACGGTGCGCTGCATGCGCAGGGCGTCGACGGACTCGGCGAGCAGTTCGTACTCCGTGGTGTCGTCGGCGACGGCGATCCGCACCAGCCGGCCGCCGGCCAGCTCGTCCGCGACGCGTTCCTGCTGGACGTCGTCGGCGCACCAGGTGCGGAGCAGTCCGGGCACGTCGGGTATGGTCTCCGCCACGGGGATGAGGGCGCCGGGCGGGACGTTCGGGTCCTCGGGGGTCGGATCGAGGCGTTCGGCGATCCAGGACGCCCGGTCGCGCAGCCACCACAGGGCGAGGGCCAGGGTGGGCGCGCGGTAGGTTCCCAGCGGCACACCGATGCGCTGTCCGCCGCACGTCCCGTACGCCGTGACATGGCACAGGAATTCGTCGTGCACGATCACTCCCCCGTCGCCTTGCTGTCGGGTGCCGGTCGACCCTCGCTCTCCGTGCGGCTCCTGTGCGGTGAAGTGCCCCTGTCGTTCGAGTATCTTCACTACTGAAACACTGTCACCATGTCTTTCCGGCCAGTCTCCTGGCATATTCGCCCGCTCGCGTGGCCGGAATACGCCCTCGCCGTCGTCCCGCCTTCATGACTCGCGAGGTAATCGACCCGTCCCGCGCCGCCGGGCAGGGTGGTCGCACCGGATCGGCACTGCGTCGATGCGGTTCCTGACCGGCGAGGACGACCTCGATGGAGGCTGATTCAGCATGTCCGTGAACACGGAACGTCACCACACCGCCGCCGCCCGCTACTTCGAGGCGTGGAACGCCACCGATCCCGAGGCGCGCGCGAAGGCGGTCGCGGCGGCCTGGGCCGCCGAGGGCGGTTACACCGATCCCCTCGCCGACGTCCGGGGGCACGAGGGGATCGCGACCGTGATCGCGGCGGCCCACGAGCAGTTCCCCGGCTTCGTCTTCCGTCCGCTCGGCGCCGTGGACGGACACCACGACACGGCGCGCTTCTCCTGGGAGCTGGTGAACGAGGCGGACGGCTCGGCCCCGGTGGCGGGCTGCGACGTCATCACCCTGGACGCCGAAGGACGGATCACCCAGGTCCTGGGATTCCTGGACCGGGTACCCGCCGGGGCCTGACGGGCCGCCCGAACCGCCTCCCCGCGCGTGCGGGAGCCGACGACGAGGCCGGCGCGGTACGGGGGGTCCGCGCCGGCCTCGTCATCTGGCCACGGCTGTCTGCCCAGAGCCGTCCTGGGCTGTCCGGAGCTGCGTCCGGAGCTGTCTACGGCTTGATGATCGCGTCGATCCGGGCCAGCTCGTCCGCGTCGAAGTCCAGGTTGCGGGTGGCCGCGACGCTGTCCTCGATCTGCTGCGGGCTGCTCGCGCCGACCAGCGCGGACGTCACCCTGCCACCGCGCAGCACCCAGGCCAGGGCGAGCTGGGCCAGGGTCTGGCCGCGACCCTTGGCGATCTCGTCCAGGGCGCGCAGCTTGCCGACGAGTTCCTCGGTCACCGCGTCCCGGTTCAGGGACTGGCTCTCGCTCGCCGCCCGCGAGCCCTCCGGGATGCCGTGCAGGTAGCGGGCGGTGAGCAGGCCCTGCTCCAGCGGGGAGAAGACGATCGAGCCGACCTGCAACTCGTCCAGGGCGTCCAGCAGGCCCTCGTCCTCGGGGCGGCGGTCGAGCATCGAGTACCGCGGCTGGTGGATGAGCAGGGGGGTGCCCAGCGCGGCCAGGATGCGCGCGGCCTCCCGGGTCTGCTCCGCCGGGTAGTTGGAGATGCCCACGTAGAGGGCCTTGCCCTGCTGCACCGCGGAGTGCAGCGCGCCCATCGTCTCCTCCAGCGGAGTCTCCGGGTCGTAGCGGTGGGAGTAGAAGATGTCGACGTACTCCAGGCCCATCCGCCCGAGGCTCTGGTCGAGCGAGGCGAGCATGTACTTGCGCGAACCCTGCTCGCCGTACGGACCGGGCCACATCAGGTAGCCGGCCTTGGTGGAGATGACGAGTTCGTCACGGTACGCCGCGAAGTCCGTCTTCAGGGCCTCGCCGAGGGCGGACTCGGCGGCACCTCCCGGCGGGCCGTAGTTGTTGGCCAGGTCGAAGTGGGTGACACCGAGGTCGAAGGCCCGGCGCAGGATGGCGCGCTGGGTCTCCGCCGGACGGTCGGGACCGAAGTTCTGCCACAGGCCGAGGGACAGGGCGGGGAGCTTCAGGCCGCTGCGGCCGGTGCGCCGGTAGGGCATGTCGGCGTAACGGTCGGGGTGTGCGGTGTACAACGCGACTCCAGAGGGGTTGGCACACGGTCGGTCCCACTCTTCCCCCGCCGACCGGCAGCGGTCCAACAGGAGAATGAGATGAAATTGAGCGGCTAGGCTTCTCAATCATGGAATTGCGTCACCTTCAGCATTTCGTCGCGGTCGCCGAGGACCAGCACTTCACCCGGGCCGCGGAGCGGCTGATGGTCTCCCAGTCGGGCCTGTCGGCGTCGATCCGGTCGCTGGAGCGCGAACTGCGGGCCCCGCTGTTCGTGCGCACCACCCGCCGGGTGACGCTGACCGAGGCGGGGCGCGCCCTGCTGGCCGAGGCGGAGCGGATCCTCGCGCAGGTACGGGCCGCGCACGAGGCGGTCGCGGCCGTGCAGGGCGTGCTGCGCGGGACGCTGGCGCTGGGCACCGAGCAGTGCATCGCCGGGGTGCACGTGGCCGGGCTGCTGGCCGCCTTCCGGCGACGCCATCCGGACGTGGAGATCCTGCTGCGGCAGACCGGCTCGGGCGCGCTGGCCGAGGAGGTCGCGGCCGGACGGCTCGACCTGGCCTTCGCCTACCGCACCCAGGACGACACGGACCAGTTGCGCTCGGTCGCGCTGACCAGCGAGCCCATGACCGTGCTGTGCCATCCCAGCCACCGGCTGGCCACGGCCGGGGCGGTGCTGGAGCCGGACGACCTCGGCGGCGAGGTCTTCGTCGACTTCCACCCGGACTGGGGCCCGCGGCGCACCACCGACGCCGTCTTCGCCGCGGCCGGCGTCCGCCGTACGGTCGCGCTGGAGGTCAACGACGTGCACAGCCTGCTGGACCTGGTCGACGAGAACCTGGGGATCGCCGTCGTGCCCCGCCACTTCCGGCACAAGCGGCCCTCGCTCGCCGCGCTCCCGCTGAAGGGCGAGGACGGGGCGGAGTACGAGACGATCGCCCTGCTGCCGCCCGAGCGGGCCACGAGCCCGGCGGCCCGTGCGCTGATGACCCTGCTCGAAACAGGGGGCCTGGCACCACCCCAGGACGGGGTTCACCCCTCCTGATTCCGCCCGTCCGCCACCGCAGACTCTTGTCCACTGCCCACGGCGACCACGGCCAGGAGGACGGACCATGGCGGAACACACACGGCGGAGCGTGCTGCGCGGCACGGCGGGGATCGCGGCGGCGGCGGCCCTCACCGGAGCGGCGGGCCACCGTGCGGCGGCGGCACCGGCGCGGCACGCGACAACTCGCCACCACCCTTTCCTGGAGGGCGCGTTCACGCCCGTCAGCGAGGAGCTGACGGCCTTCGACCTCCCGGTCACCGGCCGGATCCCGCGCGAACTGAACGGCCGCTTCCTGCGCAACGGCCCCAATGTGCTGGGCCTGGAGGACCCACGCGTCCACCACTGGATGCTCGGTGAGGGCATGGTGCACGGCGTCCGGCTGCGGGAGGGACGCGCGGAGTGGTACCGCAACCGCTGGGTGCGCTCCTCGCAGGTGGCCAAGAAGCTCGGCGAGCCCTACCCGGGCCCGGTGCCGCCGGACGACTTCCCGTGCAACACGCATGTCATCCCCTACCGCGGCAAGATCCTCGCCCTACAGGAGAGCGGGCCGCTGCCGTACGAACTCGACGGCGAGCTGAACACCGTGGGCACCCATGACTTCCGCGGCACGCTGGACGGCGCGTTCGCGGCCCACACCAAGTACGACGCACACGCCGGTGAGCTGCACGCCATCGCCTACTACCCCACCTGGGACCACGTCCGGCACCTGGTGGTGGACCCGTCGGGCCGGGTCGCGCGGACGACCCGGATCCCGGTGCCGGACGCGCCGATGATGCACGACTTCGCGCTCACCGGGAAGCACGTCGTCGTCTTCGACATCCCGATCACCTTCGACCCGGCGGCGGCCGAGCGCGGCGAGCCGGTGCCGTACGTCTGGAACCGCGACCACCCCGCCCGGGTGGGCGTCCTGCCCCGCACCGGGGGTGCGGCCCGCTGGTTCGAGGTGGACCCGGTCTACTACTCGCACACGCTGAACGCGTACGACGAGGGGTCGTCCGTGGTCGTCGACATGACGACCTATCCCGCGCCGTTCCTGGTCGCCGGGCGCGGCTCGGGCGGGCCCTACGGACCCGGCACCGCCAAGCTCGAACGGTGGAGCATCGACCTGGACAGGGGCCGGGTGCGGCGGCGGACGCTGGACGACCACCCGCAGGAATTCCCGCGCGTGAACGAGGCACTGGTCTCCCGGCGGCACCGTTACGGCTACTCGGCGGCGGCCGCCGAGATGACACTGGCCTACCTCACCCCGGACGGCCCCCCGCCCGACCGTTCCTTCTCCAACGCGCTCATCAAGCACGACCTGCTGCGCGGCACCACCCAGATGCACCGGCTGCCACGGGGCGCGGCGGCGGGCGAGGCGGTGTTCGTGCCACGGGACACGGCCGGCCCGCGGGCGGCGGAGGACGACGGGTACGCGATCGCGTACGTCCACGATCCGGACCGCGGGGCCGCGGACCTGGTGATCCTCGCGGCGCAGGACTTCACCGGCGAACCGGTGGCCCGGATCCACCTGCCGGGTCGGGTGCCGCTGGGCTTCCACGGGAGCTGGATTCCGGACGCGTGACGGCGGGCGATACGCCATGGTGTACCTATGCATGCACGGGACGTCCTCATCGACGGCTACGGCCGCATCCAGGAAGAAGTCCATGCCGTCCTCGACGGGCTCGGCCCGGACGAGTTGCGCGCCCGTCCGGCGCCGGACGCCAACTCGGTCGCCTGGCTGGTCTGGCACCTCACCCGGGTCCAGGACGACCATGTCGCCGACGCCTTCGGCCTCGACCAGGTGTGGCTGGCCCAGGGCTGGGAGAAGCGTTTCGGCCTCGACCTGCCCCGCCACGACACGGGATACGGCCACAGCGCCGCGAAGGTCGCCAAGGTGCGGGTCGCCTCGGCCGACCTGCTGACCGGCTACTACGACGCCGTGCACGAGCAGACCCTGGGGGTGCTCGGCCGACTGCCCGCGGGGGACCTCGAACGTGTCGTGGACGTGCGCTGGGATCCGCCGGTCACTCTCGGGGTGCGGCTGGTCAGCGTCCTGTCCGACGACCTCCAGCACGCCGGGCAGGCCGCGTATGTGCGTGGCCTGGTGCTCGGCGCGGCCGGGTGACCCGGCAGGACCACGGCATCGCGAGGTGAGCCGCCGGCCGGGCGGATCAGGGCCGCGTGCGGTCAGCCGGCCGGCTGGAGCAGGTCCCAGCGGTTGCCGTACAGGTCCTGGAAGACGGCGACGGTGCCGTACGGCTCGTGCCGCGGCTCCTCCAGGAAGGTCACGCCGGCGGCGCGCATGCGGGCATGGTCGCGGGCGAAGTCGTCGGTGTGCAGGAAGAAGCCGACCCGGCCGCCGGTCTGGTCCCCGATCCGGGCTCGCTGGCCCGCGTCGGCGGCACGGGCCAGCAGCAGGCCGGTGCCGGCTCGGTCCGGCCCCGGCGCGACGACGACCCAGCGCCCGCCGTCGGGCCGCGCGGTGTCCTCGACGAGCCGGAAGCCGAGGGCCCGGGTGTAGAAGCCGATCGCCTCGTCGTAGTCGTCGACGACAAGGGTGACCAGGGCGAGGTGTCTCATCGTGGCCTCTCGGTGGAACGTGGTGGCTGGTCGGTGAATGGTGAGTCGGAAGCGGACGCGGCAGCGGCAGCGGAGGCGGAAATCTGGGGGAAGTGGTCGAGCGCAGAGGTTATACGTAAAACTGGGATACGTAAAACCGCACGGCCGCCAGTTGCCCGCGCCGCCCTTCGGCATCGGTGGTCGGCGCGGGGTGGCCGGGAACCGACGATGGGATCCGGAGTCCGGGGTCCGGGGTCCGGGTCAGCGGTTCTCCTCGCCCTGCGCGACTTCCACCCGGTGATGGAAGTCGATCATTCCGGTCCCCACCGCGCCGCAGGAGACGGCCACCCAGGCGACCAGCAGGACGGCGATCCAGGAGACGGACCGGCGCGGGGCGGCGGGAGCGGACAGCAGGGCCTGGACCCGTCGGGGTACGGGGCCGCTCGTCGCGGCGGGGGCGAAGTCCGGGCGGGCGGAGCGGGCGCTCTGTCCGGCGAGGGCGGCCCGGGCGATGGCGCGCGCGGTCAGCCGCCGGTCCCCGACGGCGCCGGCCGCGGCCTCGTCGGCCGCCCGTTCGGCCGCGAGCCGGATGGTCTCGCGCACCGGACGCAGGGCGGGGTGGCAGTGCGCGGCGAGTTCGGCGGCGGCGAGGAAGAAGTGGTGCCCGCCGTCGTTGTGCGCCCGTTCGTGCGCGAACAGCGCCTCGCGCTCGGCCGGGTCCAGGCTGCGCAGCATGGCGGTCGTGACGACGATGCGGTGCGGCCGTCCGGGCAGCGCGTAGGCGTCGGGCCGCGGCGAGTCCACCACGCACAGATCGCCGGCCGCCGGCCCGTGTCCGGCCTCGTCACGTGCCGTCCGGAAGGCGCGCAGTTGGTGCAGCACCGAGCGCACGAGCGTGCCGGCGCCCACGGCGAGCACGCCGACCGAGGTCGCGGCGGCGGGCACGACGACGAGGTCGGAGGCGGTGCGCAGCGGATGGATCAGCTCGCCCAGCGCGGCGAAGGCGGGCAGCTTGAGCAGCCCGGTGACGACGAACGCGCCGAGCGCGGCCAGCGAGCAGCCCGCGAGGACGACCGCCGAGACGGTGATCACCCACAGCGCGGCGGCGGGCGCGAGCCGGTCGAGGGTGCGCCGGGCCAGCGCCGGCATGGCCAGCGGGAGCAGCAGGGGAAGCAGGAGCAGCGCGGTCATCACTCACCGGGTTCGAGCAGGTCGCGCAGGACGCGCTCGTCGTCGGGACTGAGCTGGGCGACGAACCGGGCCAGCACCGTCTCCCGGTCGCTGTCGCGGTCCAGCTCGGTGTGCATGCGGCGGGCGGTGAGGCCCTGCGCGTCCTGGACCGGCACGTAGGCGTAGCCGCGGCCCTGGCGGTGCCGGCCCACGACCCCCTTCTCGTGCAGCCGGGACAGGATCGTCGTCACCGTGGTGCGCGCCAGCTCGGTGCCCAGACTCAGCTGCACCTGGCCGGGGGTCTGCGGCCCGCCGGCGGCCCACAGGGCGGCCATGACGCTCGCTTCGAGCTCGCCGGCCGGCCGGCGTTCGTCCTTCGAGTCGGTCATGGGAACGTCCTTCACCCGTTTCGTCCACGGTCCGTGGACCGTCTACGCGATTGTAGTCGCCTGGGCCGCCGTCGTACGGCCGTGCCCGCACCCCATTATGGGAGGCATCGCCCGGCTGAAAAGGTGCCGCCCACCGGTGACCTCAGGAAACTCTCCCCGGCCCCTGTCCCCGGACGCCGACTCCGGGCCGCGGCCCCCTGTCTCCGGACGCCGACTCAGGGGTCGGCGAGGGCCCGAAGTGTTCGGAGATCGAGTCCTGGCGCATCCGGCTCAGGTTCACGACGTCAAGATGGAGCGTGCGCGGTCACTCGGCGCCCCGAGGTGGAAGGCCGCGCTGCCCGTCAGCCGCGTCGCTCCGAGGCCGATACGGCGGACGGGGAGGTCGCCGAGCGTCCAGGCGCCCGCAGCGTCCGCGGTGATCAATTCGGAAGTCGTCGGCGAAGTCCGACGTACGGCCCGGGAGCGCCCGCCGCGGCGCGGAGGAAGCTCCGGGCGGGGCGGGAACGGGCGGCACCGGGCCCGGCGGGGCGGCTGCCGGCCGAGGCCGCGGTGCGAGTACGTGCCCGCTTCCGCCGGATTTGAGGAGCCGGCCGCCGCAACCGCCGCGGCGGGCGACGGAGTGGCGAGGAGTGCCACGGCCGTCACGGCCGCCGCGGGGAACGCGGCGGCCGTGACGAACGGAATGCGGGCCGTGACGAACGGGAATCGGGCCGTGACGGATGGGCTGTGGGGGTGCGCCCGCGGACGGCTCTTCGCCGGGGATCTCGGGCGGGTGCGGGGCACCGTGCCACGGGTGGGTGTCAGCAGTAGAGGTTGCCGCCGGGGGTGACTCCGAGGATCTGGGTGAAGCGCTGGTAGGCGTCGACGCGGCTTTGGACCTGGGCCGGGTTCTTG
>NZ_JBHJUV010000058.1:0-55651 GCF_042268025.1 Streptomyces sp. NPDC056161 | reverse complement strand
GAGCGCGCCGACGGAGGCGGCGGCACCCCGGACATGCGTACCTCCGTGCCCGCCCTGCGGGTCGACGTCGTCGCGCCCGTCGGGGCCGGTGACGCCTTCGCCGCCGGATTCCTCTCCGCGACGCTGCGCGGACTGCCCGTACGGGAGCGGATCCGCTGCGGGCACCTGATGGCCGCCGCCGCCCTCACCGTCCCCGGCGACCTCGCCGTACCCCCCGCCCGGGACCATGCCGACCGGCTGCTCGCGCTGGACGACGCGGCGTGGGGGAGACTTCGACTCGGCCCCGGCTGGACGCGGGCCCCGGGCCGGGCCGACGAGGAGGTACCCACACCATGAGCCAGACCGTCGACCGGGCGCTGACCATCCTGCCGCTGCTCGCCGAGGGCCCCGCCGACCTCGGCCAGGTCGCCGACCGGCTCGGCGTGCACAAGTCCACCGCCCTGCGCCTGCTGCGCACCCTGCACGAACACGGCCTCGTCTACCGCCAGAGCGACCAGCGCTACCGGCTCGGCGCCCGCCTCTTCGCCCTCGCCCAGGAGGCGATGGAGAACCTCGACATCCGCGAGATCGCCCACCCCCACCTCGTCCGCCTCAACGAGAACTGCGGACACACCGTCCACCTCGCCGTGTACGAGGAGCACGAGGTGCTGTACATCGACAAGGTGGAGAGCCGCTACCCGGTGCGCATGTACTCGCGGATCGGCAAGCCCGTCGCCATCACCGTCGCCGCCGTGGCCAAGCTGCTCCTCGCCGACCTGTCCGCCGCCGAGCGCCGCGTGCTCGCGGAACAACTTGACTACCCCCTGTACACCGCCCGGTCCACCCCGGACGCCGCCGCCTTCCTGCGGGAGCTGGACAAGGTCCGGGAGCAGGGCTGGGCCACCGACCTCGGTGGCCACGAGGAGTCCATCAACTGCGTCGCCGCGCCCATCCGGGGCGCCGACGGCCGGGTGGTCGCCGCGATGTCCGTCTCCGCGCCGAACGTCGTCGTCACCGCCGACGAACTCCTCACCCTGCTCCCGCAGGTGCGCCGCACCGCCGACGCAATCAGCGGCGAGTACTCCGGCCGCACCCCGGCCGAACCGCAGTGACCCCGACGACCCCGGTAGCCCCCGCGCCCCACTCGTCCCTTCCCCGTGACCCCCGTGACCCCCGTGACCCCCGTGACCCCCGTGATCCAGCGAAGGACACCCGCATGACCGAGAAGACCGTGAGCGAGAAAGCCGTGACCGAGAAGACCGTGACCGAGAAGATCGCGCTCACCCCCGCGACCCACACCACGCCGCCCGCGCAGTTCTCGCACGGGGTACGGAAGGGCAACATCCTCCAGGTCGCGGGTCAGGTCGGTTTCCTCCCCGCCGAGCCGGGCAAGCCGCCCACACCGGCCGGTCCCGCCCTGCGCGAGCAGACCCTCCAGACCCTCGCCAACGTCAAGGCGATCCTGGAGGAGGGCGGCGCGAGCTGGGACGACGTGCTGATGATCCGCGTCTACCTCACCGACGTCGCCCACTTCGCCGAGCTGAACGAGATCTACAACGCCTACTTCGAGGAGCAGCGGCTCACCCAGCCGCCCGCCGCACGCACCACCGTGTACGTCGGGCTGCCCGCGGGACTGCTGATCGAGATCGACGCGCTCGCGGTACTCGGCTGACCGCATCCGGGAGTTGAGCGCACGCGTGTGCGAGAGCGTCACCAGGTTGAAACCGGAGTGGCGGGCGGGCTGACTGGTTCCGGCACAGGAATGTCGTCCATACTGCCCGCGTGGAGCAGCGCATAGGATCGAGCAGCCAGCCCCTTGAGGGCGCCGGATTCGACCCGGCCTTCATCCCCGGGCTCACCGCGCCCGTGCCGGCGGAGCGGCAGGGCACCGAGCCCGCGGACGCCGCCGAGACCGACGACCCGGCCTCGGCGGACGCGGAGGCGCCCGCCGCGAAGGTCTCCGAGCCGGTCTCCGGGAAGGCCACCGAGCAGACGAAGGAGTCCGAGAAGGAGTCCGCGTCCGCGAAGGGCCCGAAGTCCGAGACGGAAACGGAGTCCGTGGAGGACCCGGAGTCCGAGAAGGACCCGGAGTCCGAGAAGGACGCGGAGTCCGTGGCGGACGATGAGGACGAGCAGGACGAGCAGGACGGCGAGGACTCGTCGGACGGCCCGGTCTTCGAGGCCGCCGACCGCCGCGCCCGGATAGTGGCCGACCAGGAGGGCGTCCGGCTCCGCCTCGACGAGGAGTCCTGCGAGTTCCGCTGGGACGAGATCGGCGCGGTCGAGACGGAGTCGCCCCGCTTCGGGAAGCGGTTCACCATCACGGTGCACACCCCTGACAACCGTTGGTACCCGATCGAGATCGAGGCCACGGCCAGGGCGCGCTTCAAGGAGTGGGAGGACCAACTGGACGCGGTGCTCGACGCCTACTTCGAGGAGTAGCGCCGAGGCCCGCGGGACGCGGTACGGGCAGTACCGCATGGGCAGTACGGCATGGGCAGTACCGCATGGGCAGTACGGAAGAGGGGCGGCGACCGAAGTCACCGCCCCTCTTCTTTTTCTTCTGTGCTTCTTACCCTTCCCCGCCGCTACGGCAGGGCGTTCCCGTCCCCGTCATCACGGCATGGCGTCCACGTGCGGGCCCACCGTGTTCGACCAGGCGTTGCCCGAGGCCGCGTCCCAGTTCGTCGACCAGGTCATCGCGCCCCGCAGGTCGGGGTACGTCTTCGACGGCTTGAAGGAGCCGCAGCCGGTGCCCTTCGTCAGGCAGTCCAGCGCGTTGTTGACCACCGTCGGGGAGACGTAGCCGCCGCCCGCCGCGCTCGGCGAGGCCGGCAGACCCAGGCCGACCTGCGACGGCGCGAGGCCGCCTTCGAGCTGGATGCAGGCCAGCGCGGTCAGGAAGTCCACCGTGCCCTGGCCGTACACCTTGCCGTCGCAGCCGAGCATCGTGCCGCTGTTGTAGTACTGCATGTTGACGACGGTGAGGATGTCCTTCACGTTCAGCGCGGTCTGGAAGTACGAGCCCGACGTGGACTGCATGTCGATCGTCTGCGGGGCCATCGTCAGCACCAGCGAGGAGCCCGCCTTCGTGGACAGCGAGCGCAGCGCCTGCGTCATGTACGTCGCGTTCAGCCCGTTCTCCAGGTCGATGTCGACGCCGTCGAATCCGTACGTCTGCATCAGCGAGTAGACCGAGTTGGCGAAGTTCGTCGCGGACGCCGAGTCGTTCACCGAGACGGTGCCCTTCTCGCCGCCGATCGAGATGATGACCTTCTTCCCGGCGGCCTGCTTGGCCTTGATGTCGGCCTTGAACTGGTCGACGGTGTAGCCGCCGAGACCGGCCGAGTCCAGGTTGAAGGTGACGGCGCCGGGGGTCGAGGTGGCGTCCGCGAAGGCCACCGCGATGATGTCGTAGGCCGACGGCACGTTGGAGATCTTCTGGACGGTCGCGCCGTTGTTGAAGTTCTGCCAGTAGCCGGTCACCGCGTGCTTGGGCACCGTCCCGCCGCCCCCGCCGCCGGTCGTTCCGGTGGTGGCGGTCACCGCGGCCGACTTGCCGGACTCGCCCGCCGCGTTCGTCGCCGTCACCTGGAAGGAGTACGAGGTGGCCGCCGCGAGGCCGGACACCGTCGCCGACGTGCCGGTCACCGCCGTCACCTTGGTGCCGTCACGGTAGACGTTGTAGCCCGTCGCACCGGACACCGTGCTCCAGGACAGGGAGACCGACGAGGACGTCGTACCGGAGACGGCCAGGCCGCCCGGGGTGCCCGGGACCGTCGGGGCCGGGTCGCCGCCGCCTCCGCCGTCCGGGCCGTAGACGGACACGTCGTCCGCGAGGTACGCGGCCTGGCCGTACCAGCCGTGCGTGTAGACGTTGACGGACTTGGTGGAGGCGCCCGTCGTGAACGTCGTCGACAACTGCTTCCACGACGAGGTGTCGGGCGTCCAGGTGGACACGTCGGTGGTGCCGGTGCCCGTCACGCCCAGGTAGGTGTAGCCGCCCTGCACCCACGCGCTCAGCGTGTACGTGGAGTTGGGCTGCACCGCGACCGCCTGGGTGCACTGGGCGTTGTCCTGCCCGGCGGGCGTGGCCTTCAGCGCGCCCGCGCCCGTGTGGGTGGGCGACGAGACCGTCGTACCGCTGTTCGCGGAGCAGGTCCAGTTGGTCAGGCCGGACTCGAAGCCGGCGTTCTTGACGTTGTTGACGTCCGCCGCGGATGCGGGGGCGGCGGCGAGTCCCGCCACGGACAGGGCGAGCGCGGCGGTCACGGACCAGGTCCGGATCCGCCGTCGGCTGCGTCTGGGCGTGCCTGGTGCACGATCCACTGGGGCCTCCGGGTGGGGGAGTGGGCGGGGAGATGGGCGGGGAGAGAACTGGGGACGGTGGCCACCGCTGGCCTGACAATTTGGTCCAGACCAATCCTGCTGTCAAGAGGTCCAGACCAAAGTCCGTGCGTGAGAGATGTTCAACCTGTCCGGATTTGGAGTGAGTTGTGTGAAGGCGGATCGCGTCCGGCCGCACAAACGGTGTTCTCCGGCCACAGCGGCGTGGTTACAGTGCTCCCGTAGTCACGCAGTGAAGTCGTCCCGGAGCACTGGAGTAACACCGAGGGGCCCAGGGATGCGAGGATCGGGGAGCTGCGCGTGCCAACTGCCATTGCCGTGACCAGTGCCGACCTGGCGCTGCCCGCGCAGGACGAACGGACCGTGCCCGCCGTCGTCCTGCGGGACCTCGACAAGCGGCCGCTCGACCATGCGCTGGCGGACCTCCAGACCCTCGTCGAGCAGCACGGACATGTGATCGTCGTAGGCTCGCAGGCCGTACCCGCGGCGGTGACGCAGCGGCTGCACACCCTCAGGTCCCTCATGGAGAGCGACCGCCTCGCCCTGTTCCGGCCCGGCCTGCCGCCCCTCGGCATCGCCGTCCTGGCCCGCCAGTTGAGGCAGCTCGCCTCCTGCGACCTCAGCCCCGGCGTGCTCGCCTCCGCGGGCCGCCTGCTCACCCACTACATCCACGCCGGTGCGGTCCTCGGCTCGGTCGCCAGGCTGGACCGGGTCCCCGTGGGCCTGAGGGCGCACGCCAAGTCCTGGGTACCGGGCAGCCAGTTCGCGGTGGTCGCCCACCCCGAACCGCGGCTCGTGCGCGTCGGACCCGAAGCGACCCTGCCCGGACCCGAGTTCAGCACCTGGATGCTGGTCGCCAAGGGACAGCTCCAGTCCGACTGGCTCGGCACCCTCTCCAAGGCGTGGGGCGCACACGGGCTGCGCGAGGCCCCGCTGCCCGCCGAGTCCGCGAGCTGGTGGGGCACGGGTCGGATCATCGAGTTCTGCAGCTATCTCGCCGACCTGTCGGTCCTCTACCAACTGGTCACGTCGGTACGGCAGAGCACCTGCCACTGGTGCGGCATCGACGTCATCGGCGACCGCTGCGTCTTCTGCTCCGCGATCCCGCCCGGCCACGAACCACCCGCCCCACGGGCCCTCGAACAACGCGCACCCGCGTGACCGCCCGGCCTGCCGCCCCACCCGCACACCGCCACACCGCTCACCCATTGACTGCGCACGACCGATTCCCCCAATGAGGTTGCACGGCTCATGAACTCCCGTCAGCGCCGCGGCGTGATACTCCTGATCCTGTCGGTCGTCTGCGCCCTCGGCGCGTTCGCCGGCGTGCTCTCCGTCATCGACGACGTGAAGTCCAAGGTCGGCCCCGAGGTCACCGCGTACCAGGTCAAGTCCGACGTGGCGCCGTACACGCCGCTGGACACCGGCCAGTTCGAGAAGATCCGGATGCCCGAGCGGTGGCTGTCCGCCAACGCCGTCACCAGCCTGCGGCAGATCCAGGGCAAGATCGCCGTGACCACCCTGCGCAAGGGCTCGCTGTTGCAGAGCGACATGATCGTCGACCAGCCCGCGCTCCAGCCGGGGCAGCAAGAGGTCGCCATCATGATCGACGCGGCCACCGGCGTGGCCGGCAAGATCACCCCGGGCTCCCGGGTCAACGTCTACGCCACCTTCGAGGGCAAGCAGCAGGGCGACCCCGACCAGGCCAAGATCATCGTGACCGGCGCCCGGGTCATCGACGTCGGCAGGCTCACCTCCCTGGAACCGGACGACAAGAGCCGGCAGCCGACCGACGCCGTCCCGATCACCTTCGCGCTGTCCACCCTTGACGCCCAGCGCATCACGTACGCCGAGTCGTTCGCCCAGCGGGTCCGGCTCGCCCTGGTGGCACCCGGCGGCGAGAGCACCGTCCCGGACAAGGACCGCACGTACGAACTCGCGACGGACAAGTGAGAGGCGGCCCGCATGCCCACCAGGATCCTGCCGGCCGTCGGTGACCCGGACGCCGCACGCTCCCTCGTCACCCTGCTCAGTCAGCTCCCCGACGCCGAACCGCTGCCGCCGGTCGTCGACTCCACCCAGCTCGTCGACGCGCTCGCCCGGCTCGCCGCCGAGTCCGTCGACGCACTGCCCGAGGCCGTCGTCGTCCACGAGCGCATCGGCCCCGTGCCCGCGCTCGAACTGGTCCGCGAGGTCGCCCTGCGCTTCCCCGCCGTCGGCGTCATCCTCGTCACCGGCGACGCCGGTCCGGGGCTGTTCTCCGCCGCCATGGACGCCGGGGCCCGCGGCCTGGTCGCCCTGCCGCTCGGCTACGACGAACTCGCGAGCCGGGTGCAGGCGGTGGCCCAGTGGTCGCGCGGCGTACGCCGCCACCTCGGCCACGGCGCCGAGACGATCGGCGGCACGGGCGGCACCGTCGTCACCGTCAGCGGCGCCAAGGGCGGCGTCGGCACCACCCTCACCGCCATCCAGCTCGCCCTCGCCGCCCAGGCGTCCGGCCGGCCCACCGCCCTGGTCGACCTGGACCTCCAGACCGGTGACATCGCCTCCTACCTGGACATCCAGTTCCGCCGCTCCGTCGTCGACCTCGCCGCCATCGCCGACATCACCCCGCGCGTCCTCGCCGAGGCCGTCTTCCGCCACGACACCGGCCTCGCCCTGCTGCTCGCCCCCGGCGAGGGGGAACGCGGCGAGGAGGTCACCGACCGGGCCGCCCGCCAGATCGTCGGGGTCCTGCGCTCCCACTACGAGGTCGTCGTCGTGGACTGCGGCGCCCAGCTCAGCGGCGCCGGCGCGACCGCCGTGGAGACGGCCGACACCGCGCTGTTGCTGACCACCCCGGACGTGGTCGCCGTACGGGGCGCCAAGCGTACGGTGCGCATGTGGGACCGGTTGCAGATCCGCAAGGCGGAGGAGACCACCGTCGTCGTCAACCGGCTCACCCGGAGCACGGAGATCCAGCCGCAGCTCATCCAACGCATCACCGGCACCGCGCTGGCCCGTACGGCGGTCCCGGCGGCCTTCAAGGAACTCCAGGGTGTCGTGGACGCCGGGCGTCTTCATGAACTCGACAGCCGGAGCACGGTGAAACAGGCCCTGTGGGCGCTCGCGGGCGAACTGGGCCTGGCCCGCGCCCCCGACGGACCGGCCCACCGCGGCGGCCGACCGCGCGGCGACCGCGGCGCGGTGAGCTTCCGGCGCCGGAAGGAGTGACGGCATGGCCCGCCTGAGCCGACTTGAGCGGATGACCCTGCCGTGCGGTCTGTACGGTCCGTGCGGTCTGTACGGTCCGTGCCGTCTGTACGGTCCGAACCGGTTGAACCGGCCGAACTGGTTGAACCGGCCGAACTGGTTGAACCGGCCGAACCGGTTGAACCGGCCGTGCCGTTCGAGCCCGCCGCGCCCCCCGGCCCGGCCGGGACACGACCGGGACCGGGGCCAGGACCGTGGCCAGGTCACTGTCGAACTCCTCGGCATGACCCCGCTGATCCTGCTCACCCTGGTGCTGATGTGGCAGTGCGTTCTGGTGGGGTACACCTACACGCTCGCGGGGAACGCTGCGGACGAGGCGGTACGCGCCGGTACGGCCGCGGCCCCGGCCGAGCGGCAGGCCGCCTGCGAGCAGGCGGGCCTTCGGCACCTGTCGGGGGCGTGGAGGGGGAATGCCACGGTGACGTGCGGGGGAAGCGGCTATGTGACCGCCGACGTGTCCCTGAAGGTGCCCGTCCTGTTCCCGGGGACGGTCGCCTTCCCGGTCACCGTGCACGGCCACGCGGGCGCGGTCGAGGAGGCGAAGCACTGAGATGCGCCACGACTGCGACCACGACTGCGACCGCGACTGCGACCGCGACCGCGGCATGAGCGGCGGCGACGGAGACGTCGGCACAGGACTCAGGAGTGGACTCCGGGCCGGCGGCCACCGCGTCCGTCGCCGCAGCCACCGATCACCCCGCCGCCGCGACCGCGGTCAAGTAGCCATCGAATACCTGGGGTTCATCCCCGTTCTGTTGATCGTCGCCCTCGCCGGCATCCAGACCGGTCTCGTCGCGTACACCGCGCAGCAGGCGGGGACGGCCGCGCGCGCGGGCGCGCGGGCCGCCTCGCTGCGGCAGGACGTCGGCCGGGCCTGCACGGCCGCGGTCAGCGACTGGCTCGCCGGCGGCACGCGGTGCGCGACCGCGGAGCTGGGCGACTCGGTCGAGGTCACCGCCACCGTCCACATCCCCACGGTCGTCTTCGGCTGGAACTTCGGGGACGCCCGCAAGTCCGCCACCATGCCGCTCGACCACTGACCGAGGAGCAGCGAAGCCATGAGCCTGCGGGCACGCATCAACTCCCCCGAGGAGCAGGGCAGCCGGGGCGAGGACGGTCACCTGGTCGCCTCCTACCGGGCCAAGCTCCTGGAGGAGATCGACCTCGCGGAGATGAGTTCGCTGGTCGCCGCCGAGCGCCGGGCCCGCCTGGAGCGGGTGCTCGGGCACATCATCAGCCGTGAGGGCCCGGTCCTGTCGACGACCGAACGCGCCCAGCTGATCCGGCGCGTCGTCGACGAGGCACTGGGGCTCGGCATCCTGGAACCACTGCTGGAGGACTCGTCCATCACCGAGATCATGGTGAACGGCCCCGACACGGTCTTCGTCGAACGCGGCGGCCGGGTGGAGCAGTTGCCGCTGCGCTTCGTCTCCGCGGACCAGCTGATGCAGACCATCGAGCGGATCGTCTCCACCGTCAACCGCCGGGTGGACGAGTCCAACCCCATGGTCGACGCCCGTCTCCCGTCCGGTGAGCGCGTCAACGTCATCATCCCGCCGCTGTCCCTGACCGGCCCCATCCTCACCATCCGCCGCTTCCCGCGCTCCTTCACCCTCCAGGAGCTGATCGGCTTCGGCTCCCTGGACGAGCCCATGGTGTTCCTGCTCGCGGGCCTGGTGCAGGCCAAGTTCAACATCATCGTCTCCGGGGCCACCGGTACCGGCAAGACGACCCTGCTCAACGCCCTGTCCGGACTCATCCCGGCGCACGAGCGGATCATCACCATCGAGGACTCGGCCGAACTCCAGCTCCAGCAGACCCACGTGGTACGCCTGGAGTCCCGCCCGCCGAACGTCGAGGGCAAGGGCCAGGTCACCATCCGCGACCTGGTGCGCAACTCGCTGCGTATGCGCCCCGACCGGATCGTGGTCGGCGAGGTCCGCGGCGGTGAGTCCCTGGACATGCTCCAGGCGATGTCCACGGGCCACGACGGCTCCCTGGCGACCGTGCACGCCAACAGCGCCGAGGACGCCCTCACCCGCCTGCAGACCCTCGCCTCCATGTCCGACGTCGAGGTCCCCTTCGTAGCGCTGCACGACCAGATCAACAGCGCCGTCGACGTCCTCGTCCAGCTCACCCGGTTCGGTGACGGCGCCCGCCGGATCACCGAGATCGCCCTGCTCGACAGCCACGGCGGCGAGCCGTACCGGCTGGCCACGGTCGCCCGCTTCGAGGCCCGGCCGATGACCCCCGACGGCCGTGTCCACGGCACCTTCCAGTACTTCCCCCTTCCGCGCCGCACCGCCGACCGCCTCTACATGGCGAACCAGCCACTGCCCCAGGCTTTCGGTGTGGCCCGGAGCGCGGACCAGCTCGCCACCCGAGAGGCCAGGTAGACGGCACCCATGGACCTGTCCACGCTCGTCACGCTCACCACCGGCGTCACCCTGCTGACCTGCGTCCTGGCCGTCGTCGGCGTGCACACCTACGCCTCGGGCCGGGCCCAGCGCGCCGCCCTCGTCGAACGCCTCCGCAGCGCCGGCCAGCTCCCGGACACCGGCCGCCGGCGCCGCTTCCGCAACCTCGACCGCAGACTGCGTCGCACCCGGTTCGGCCGGAAGCTGGAACTCCGGCTCCTGGCGACCGGCCTGGACGTCACACCCGGTGAGTTCTTCGCGTACATGCTCGCCGTGGTCGCCGCCCTCTGGCTGATCGGCCAGGCCGTCCTCGCCCCCTTCTTCGGCCCGATCGCCGGGCTGGCCGGAGTGTGGGCGGCGCTCCTGTTCCTCAACTGGCAGCGCCAGAAACGCATCGAACGCTTCATCAACCAGCTTCCCGAACTCGCCCGCATCCTGGCCAACGCCACCCAGGCCGGCCTCGCCCTGCGCACCGCGATCGGCCTGGCCGCGGAGGAGCTGGAGGCGCCCGCGGGCCAGGAACTGGGCAAGGTGTCCGACCAGTTGGCGATCGGCCACTCCATGGACGACGCGCTGGGCGAACTCGCCGACCGCCTCCCCTCCCGTGAACTGGTCGTCCTCGTCACGACCCTCGTCCTGTCGAACCGGGCGGGCGGCCAGGTGGTCAGCGCGCTGCGCAATCTGACCGAGACGCTGGAGGAGCGCAAGGAGACCCGGCGCGAGATCCGCACCCAGCTCTCCCAGGTGACGATGACCTCGTACGCCGTTCCCGCGCTCGGGGTGGGCGCGTTGTTCCTGATGAACGGGGTCAGGGGCGGCACGCTCGACCGCCTGACCGGTTCTGCGCTCGGCCAGGTCTGCGTGCTCGTCGCGTTCGCGATGTACGCCGTCGGCTTCGTCCTCATCCGCCGGATGAGCCGGATCGACGTCTGACGGCCGAGCACGGAAGGACAGAAGCACGGAAGGACAGAAGCACGGAAGGACGGAAGGACGGAAGGACAGAAGGAAGGAGGGAAATCGGTATGGGACTGCTGTTCGCGGCGGTGATCGGCCTCGGTGTCTTCGGCGTCTTCGCCGGGATCCGGATGTACCGGGCGGACGTCAGGCTGCCCCGCGACCTGGCCGTGGCCCTGGAGGTGGGCGCCACCCGCACCGGCGCGGTGGGCTCGCTGATCGACCGCATGGGCATGCGCTACGCCCCGCTGGTGCTGCGCCTGATGGGACCCGGACGGGTCGCCAGGTACCGCCGCAGGATCGACCTCGCGGGCAACCCCGGCGGCCTGACCATCGACCGGTACGCGGCCCGCCGGGCGGTGTACGGGGCGCTCGGCGGCGTCGGCTTCCTGGTGATGGTGATGCGCGACCAGTACGTCGTCGCGCTGCTGCTGCTCGCCTTCGGCGCGTTCTGGACGGAGGTCGGCCTCTGGTCGGCGATCCGCATCCGCAAGGACGTCATCGAGCGGACCCTGCCGGACTTCCTGGACGTCCTCGCGGTGGTGGTGAGCGCGGGACTCGGCTTCCGGCAGGCGCTGGACCGGGTCTCGGTCAGGTACGAGGGCCCGTGGGCCGACGAACTGCGCATCACGCTGCGCCAGATGGACCTCGGCATGAGCCGCCGCCAGGCGTTCGCGGAACTGCGCCGCCGCAACGACTCGGAGCAGGTGGCGATGTTCGTCACGGCGTTGCAGCAGGGCGAGGAGTTGGGCGCGCCGATCGTCGACACCCTGGTGGCCCTGGCCAAGGACATGCGCCGTACGGACGCGCAGAACGCCCGCCGCAGGGCCGCCCGAGCGGTCCCCAAGGCCACGCTGATGATCACCACGTTCATGGTCCCGGCCACCATGCTGCTGCTGGGCGCCGGACTCCTGCTCGGCTCCGGGGTGGACTTCGGCACCATCGCGGGGAAGTAGACGGGGACGGGCGGGGCCGGGGGATGAGGGCGGTGACGACGACGAGTGGCGGCATGGACCGACGCCGCCGCGTACGCCTGCCGGGATGGGCGAAGGGCACGGCGCCCCGGCCCGAGCCGACGGAGAGCGGACCGGGGGCGACGGGGGCGGCGCGGGAGCCGACCCCGCAGGAGGGTGGGCCGGCCGGGCAGGAGGGCCCGCTGACCCGGCAGGGCGGCGCGCCCGAGATCACGGCCGTGCCGCCCTCGGCCGACCCCGGGACCGAGGGCATCGCCGTGCCGGGCGCGCCCGCGCCGGAGACGCTGCAACTGCGCGCCCTCCACGCGATGTGCCGGCAGGTCTTCGGGTTCCGGCTGGCCATGATCGCCCTGGCCGCTCCGTCCGCCCTGCTCAACGCGTCACCCGGCCTGGGCGCCCGCCTGGTCGGCGCCGCGGTGGTCGTCACGTTCATGGTGTCGTACGTGCTGTTCCGCGACTGGCAGCGCTTCGGCCCGCTCCTCCTGCGCCACCCCACCCTGCTGGCCGCGGACACCCTGATCGGCTCGCTCCTGCTCGTCTCGGCGGGCCCGGACACGACCCTCGCCTACGTCAGCGTCTGCACCCCGCTCCTGGCCGGCCTCCTCTACGACTGGCGCGGCGCCGCCTGCTTCGCCTCGCTCCAGTCCCTGATCCTGCTGCTCGTGCACGCGACCCTGCCCCAGGGCCACCAGACCGACCTCGCCGAGTCGCTGCTCCTGCCCGGCCTGTGCGTCATCACCGGAGCCATGGGCTCGGCCCTGCGCAACGTACTGCTCCGGTTCGGCGCCGCGACCCAGGCCCTGACGACGGTCCAGGCCCGGCTCGCCGCCACCGAGGCGGTGACCGCCGAACGCGCCCGGCTGGCCCGGGAGATGCACGACTCGGTGGCGAAGACCCTGTACGGGGTGGCCCTCGCGGCCGACGGTCTGGCCGCCTCGGCCGCCGCGGGCGCCCGCACCGACCCCGCCCAGATCGAGCAGCAGGCGGAACTGGTGTCCCGCTCGGCCCGCAGGGCGGCGGCCGAGGCCCGCGAACTGCTCACGGACCTGCGCCGCGACCGCATTCCCGGGTACGGCGACGATCCGGCGTACGGCAACGCACCCACGTACCGCGACACCTTCCCGGCCACCGACACCTTCCCGCCCGGCGACTCCTCCGCACCCGCCGACGCCTCCGCACCCGACCATGCAGCCCCCGCACCCGCCGACGCCCCCGCGCCCCGAAATCCCCCCACCCCTACCGCCGGCCCCGCCGCAATCGCCACCCCAACCCTCACCCCAACCCTCACCCCAACCCCCACCCCCATGTCCATGCCCATCCCCGGCGCCGGGTTGCTGACCGACCTGGCGGCGCTCGTCGCGGACTTCCGTACCCGTACCGGCCTCTCGGCCGGGTTCCGCAGGGCCGGTGACCAGGAACTCCCGCCGGTTCCGGCGGCGGTGGCCCGCCACCTCCTCTCCATCGTCTCGGAGGCTTTGGAGAACGCCCACCGCCACGGGGCACCGGCCCGCGTCGAGGTACGGGCGGACGCGCACGCCGACCTGCTACGGCTGAGCGTCCACGACGACGGCCGGGGCCTGCTCCCCGGCACCACTCTCGAACGGCTGTGCCACCTGGGCCATTTCGGCCTGGTCGGCATGGCCGAGCGCGCCGCGTCGGTGGGCGCCCGCCTGCGTATCGGACCGGGCCCGTACTCCCAGGGCACGGAGGTCGTCCTGGAACTGCCGCTGACCAGGCCGACGACACCGCCCCGCACCCCGGACGCGGCCCCAGATGACCAGAGACAGATGACCAGAGACAGATGACCAGAGACAGATGAGAGGAGGCCCCCCGATGCCGGCGAACCCCTTCGAGAACCTCCCGCCGACCACTCCCGCCGCACCGCTCCGGATCGTGGTCGCCGACGACAACCCGGTGGTCCGAGCGGGCCTGACCGCCCTCCTCGCCGGCCGGGGGGACACCACCGTCGTGGCGGAGGCCGCCGACGGCCGCGAAGCCTACGAGGCGACCCTGGAGCACCGCCCCGACGTCGTCCTCCTGGACGTCCGCATGCCCGGCGTCGACGGGCTGGCGGCGCTTCCGCACCTGGCGCCGCTGGCCCCGGTCATGATGCTCACCTACAGCCACGAGGCGGAGACCGTCCAGGAGGCGGTACGCCTCGGCGCGGGCGGCTATCTGGTGCACGGCGAGTTCACCGTGGACCAACTGCTCGCGGCGGTACGGGACATCACCAGGGGCCGCCCGCACTTCACCCCGGCAGCGGTCGGCGCGCTCATCTCCCAGCTACGCTCTCCAAACTCTGCAACTGCACACGACACCCCTCAACTCCCCGCCAATTCACCGGCTGTTTCTCCGCAGAACCTTTCGCAATCGCAATCTTATATGGGACAGTCGGTACGGTCGCGGTTCCAGCTCAGCACGAGGGAGGCGGAGATCATGGACCTCATCGCGTCCGGTCTGAACAACCAGCAGATCGCCGCCCTGTGCTTCATCAGCGAGAAGACGGTCAAGAACCACATCAACCGCATCTTCGCCAAGCTGCACAGCACCAGCCGCGCCCAGGCCGCCGCCAAGTGGCTGGGGGTGGCCTGACATGTGGCCTGACATGCCGGACCACGGCGGGGGTTGGGCCCGGCAATGGGTCCTGGGACCCTGTGCGGAGCGGAGCGCGGCGTCGTACGTTGCCCGGATCGAAGGCGGATCCGGAGGGGGGCACGATGAGCGACCTGATGCTGAGGGCGTCCGTGGCGGCGAAGGTCCGCGTCACCGGCTGGAAGAACACGACGGTCGAAGCCGTCCGGCGGCGGGCCGGCGACCGTGGGCAGACCGCGGTCGAGTATCTGGGCATCATCGCGGTCGTGGTGGCCATCGTCCTGGCGATGACCGGCACGGACATCGGCAAGACGATCCTCGACAAGATCAAGGCCAAGATCGCCCAGCTCACCTGACCCGACGGCGCAGGCGGGGCGACGCGGGGCAGGCCTTCCCCATCTACCTCACGGTGGTGGCGGGTCTGCTCTTTCTCGCGTTCGCCTACCTGGCGGTCGGCCAGGCGGGCGTCAACCGGAACGGCGCCCAGACGGCGGCCGACGCCGCGGCGCTCGCGGCGGCCCAGAACACCCGTGACCAGCTCGCGGGCGCATGGGTGAAGGACTTGCTGGACCCGGCGACCTGGCAGGACATCTTCGACGGTGGCGTGGAACTGAACCCCTCGTGCTGGCGCGCCGAGCAGCTCGCCGCGCAGAACGACGCGACGCTGCGGAACTGCGACGCGCCCGATCCACTGACGTACGACGTCGAGGTCCAGACCGAGAAACCCGTCGGGCGCTCCGTCGTTCCCGGTACGGAGAACATGCGGTCGACCGCGTCCGCGAAGGCGGTGATCGAACCGCTCTGTACGTTCGAGCTTCCCGGCGACGGAGCCGCGGGCACCGCGGGCACCGGGGACGCCGTGGACGCCGTACTGCCCCGGCTCACCTGCGAAGACCGGAACTGGGAGCTGAACCCGGACGATCCCCTCGACCTTCCGGGACCGGAAGATCTCTTTGACGTGCACCTGGCCGACTGACAGCGAACGACGAGTGGAGAAGGAAGCGGAGCGATGAGCATTCGGGGCACTGCGAAGGCTCGCAGAGGTGTGGCTGCCTTGGCCGTCACGGTGGGGCTGGCCGTCTGCGTGGCCGGCTGCGGCGGGGGCGGGGGCGGCGACGGGAAACCGCGGACATCGGCGGCGGCCTCACGGGACGGCGGATCGGACCCGAGCGCGCAGGAGGGCCGGTCGCAGGAGCCCCTGGCCGAACTCCGCGGCCCGGACGGCCTGAACCTGAAGATCACGTCGGCGGACCGGGACCCGGGCGGATTCGTCACCGTGAACGCGGAGCTGAAGAACGACGGCAGCCAGGACGCCGTGCTCTCCTCGCAGCTCACCGGCAACGAGACCGAGATCATGAAGAACGGCCAGTCGTTCGGCGGAGCCACGCTGGTGGACTCCAAGAGCAGGAAGCGCTACTACGTCCTCCGCGACACCGACGGCCGCCCCCTCACCACCACCGGTGTCCAGACGGTCAGGGCGGGCGACACCGTTCCCATCTTCATGCAGTTCCCGTCGCCCCCGGCGGACACGGCCGAAGTGACGTTCCAGCTGCCGACGTTCTCCACCGCCACCATCCAGATCTCCGGGTGAGGCACACGTGACCACCAGACCCCGCCTCCCGCTGGCCGCGGCCTGCGCCGCCCTCCTCGTCGCCGCCACCCTCCACGGCGCCACCACGGCCGCGGCCGACGCCACCGACCCCAGCGTTCCGCCGGGCACCGAGGCATCGCCCTCCGCCCCGGTCGAGGTCGACCCCAACGACCCGGATCTGAAACTCCCCGAGGGCGCCACGCTCGCCTCCCCCAAGGTGCTGGACATCAAGTCGGTGGTGGAGGACCAGAGCGGCGACGAACGCCGCGAGGACACCAACGCCGACGTGACGTTCGCCCTCCAGGCCGAGGTGCTGTTCGGCAAGGACAGCGCCAAGCTGAGCGCGGAGGCGAAGGCCCGGATCGCGACGATCGCGGAGGAGATCAGGAACCAGCACGCGACCCAGGTGCGGGTGTTCGGCTTCACCGACGACCTGGGCTCCGCGGCCCACGGCGACGTCCTCTCCAAACAACGGGCCAACGCCGTACAGGCGGTACTGGACCAGGACCTGAACGACCCCACCGTCACCTTCGAGGTACGCGGCTACGGCGAGCAGTACCCGATCGCCGACAACTCCTCGGAGGCGGGCCGCAAGAAGAACCGCCGCGTGGAGGTGACGTTCCCGCGGACGGGGGGCTGACACCGGGCGAGGGCGCCCCCTAAAGCAGGTGATCCACTTTGCCCGCCTTGATCTCCCGGACAAGAGCACGCAGCGCATCACGGCTGTCCGTGACGAAGCGCTCCTCCTGCCCGGCGACGGCGATATAGGCGTTGCCGGTGGCGTCGGTGCCTATGCGAAAGCAGTTGTTGCCCTCGCCGCAGAAGGGGTCTTCCCAGGTGATTCCTGTGACCATCGTTGGCTCCCTCAGAGTTCGCGGGCGACATTGCGGACGACGTCACGAGAGGCTGCCGAGGGCAACGCCGCATGCTCCATCCAGTCCAGATGGGTACGGTACTTGGTGAGCTGAGCCTCCGCGCCGGTGAATTCCGGTCCATGCGCGGAGTCCAGTTGCACGGTGTCGAGTTGCGGCACCGTCCCGTCCGCGTAGAGCAGCGCGTGTCCGGCTCCGGGGAATCCGCCCACGCTCGTCGGGATGACACGTACGTCGATGCTGTCGCGCTCGGACTGAGTGGCCAGGTGATCGAGTTGCCGACGGGTCACTTCGGTGCCGCCGTAGGGCATACGCAGCGCGGCCTCATGGACGTAAGCAACATACGGAAGCGGCGCAGCCCGGTCGAACACCTGCTGTCGCTCCATGCGATGGGCCACTCTCAACTCGACTTCGAGCCGGCTCAGCGGTGGCAGCACGGCGGCGAAGACAGCACGGGCGTAATCCTCGGTCTGGAGCAGCCCAGGTGCATGCATGATCTGCGCGGTCCGCACCCGGGAGGCGTGCCACTCCAACTCGGCGATGTCCAGGAGCCCGGCGGGCAGGGTGCCCCGGTACTGCTCCCACCAACCCCGCTCCTTGCCCTCGGCCATGGTGACCAAAGCGGTGACGTAACTCTGCTCCGCACAGGAGTAATTGCAGGCCAGTGTGTGGATGCGCTCGGCGGAGAAGGGCCGGATGCCGGACTCCATGTTGGACAGCCGGGTCCGGTCGATGCCGAGGAGGCCGGCGGCGTACTCCGTGGTGGCCCCGGCCGCGAGCCGCATCTTGCGCAACTCGGCCCCCAGCCGCTTCTGCCGCTCCGTCGGCGTGTTTCTTGTCGCCATGCCACCCCTTCTCGCACCGTGGTGGGCCACAGTCTGCCGGTTGGCATCGCCACCGGTCCACCAATGGTGGGGGTAATTATCTCCGAATCGTTGGACACTGTGCCAGCAAATCCCTACAGTCGGTGATGGGTCGATCACGACGACCCGCTGGCCGGAAGCGCATCGCGCGAGCCTGCCCGCACCCTCCTGCCCTGGGAGTGGCGGGCCCGCGTCGGGGAGACAGGCCACCGGCCGCTACGCACACCAATCCACCCGCGTGCCAAGGGAGTTGTCGCCATGCCCGCACCCATCACCACCTGTCCGCCGCCACCCGCCGCGGACCGTCCTCCCGCTCACCCCACCCCCGAAACGCTCGCCTACAGCTTCACGCTCCCGGCGGCGCCGTACAGTCCGTCGATCATCCGGGCGGCGACCCGCACGATCCTGCGCGCCCACGGCCTGGAGGACGTGACGGACGCTGCCGTCCAGGTGGTGGGCGAACTGGCCTCTTGCGCCTGCCGCTTCACCACCACGGAGGTGTACGTATCCCTCCGCTACCGAGACCGGGCCCTACGCGTGACCCTCTACGACGGCCACCCCCACCACTCCGGCCGCCACGCGGCATCAGCATGCGAAGCCCGTCGCCGAGCCGCCCTGCGTGTGCTGTCCTGCGTGGTGAAAGCGTGCTGCGGCGCCTGGGGTTTTGACGACGCCCGCGAACCGGCCTGGGGTACGCGCATGTGGGCGGTGCTGCCGAGGGACGGCGCGCGAACCTATCTGGCGGACCCGCGCGAGCGACCGGCGGGCAGTCCATCTGCCTGACTCACCCGCCCTCCGCACCCCTTTCCGCCGCGATCTCCACCATCCCCCCGACCCGCACACCCCATCCCGCCATCACCCCGGCCTCCGCCTCCAGTACATGCCGGGAACGGAGCCGGGGCAGCCCGAGTCGCCCCGGTTTCATGGTGCGTACGGCGATGACGTTCAGACGGCGATCGAGGTAGGCGACGTCGATCGGGATGCGCATGCCGAAGGTGTGCACGCTGACGGCGGGCGAGAGCATGATCGCCCCGTTGACGGCGTCCCGCCCGAGCAGCCCTCGGGTGCGGGCCCGATAAGAGGCGGCGATCTCCAACGGAACCGAGACCTCACCTCTCTCCCCCCGAACAATCAATGTCCCCTGCCCGTCCCGCCAACGCCCCATCCCGGACACCTCCTGCGGCAGTCTTCCGCGCTGTCCGAACGTGTATGCAGGGGCGTTGGCCATTTTCTGTGCACAACTGGAACTTCGGATTCGCCGCAGTGCATCGCGAACGGGCTGGCATCCGAGGTAACGGTTGCATCGCAACAGAGTTGGTGAAGAGGTGATTTGGGCTCATACGCGGCGTCAGTCGAGCGGTGTCATCCTGGTGTGGTGCCGTGGTCCCTGGATAGCGTTGGTGCGCTGAAGAGAAGTCTCAAGTCACCGGGAGCCGACCGTGAACCGCCGCCCCACCTTGCTCGCAGCGATCGCGCTGACCGCCACTGCGGCCCTGTCGCTGTCCGCGTGCGGGAGCGATGACAGTCCCAAGGGGAAGGACAACGACAAGATCGCGGGCGCGGACACGGGGAAGGAGACGTCGGCCTCCCCGAGCCCGAGCGCTTCGGACTCCGCCGCTCGTCCGAAGATCACCTTCCCGTCGGACGCGAAGAACGTCTTCGAGTACGAGAAGACCGGCGACGCGACGAAGGACGCGGCGCTCGCGGACAGCACGTTGAGCGTCAACTCCGTTGACGAAGCCATCCTCAAGGGCACCACCGACACGAAGGCGCTCGGCTTCTACAACCGGGACAAGGCGCTGAGCGGGTCGATCTCCTATGCGCTCGGATACATCGACAAGGGGCATACGTGGGTCGGTGAGACCCGCTACTACGACTACAAGGTGTCTCTCTCGGGTGACGACGGGGCGTACGTCACCTACTGCTCCGACGAGAGCAAGTCGTTCATCAAGGACAAGAAGACCAACAAGGTGAAGAACACGCCGACGACAGCGGATAGCTACGTGCTGTACCACACCAAGCTGGTGAAGAACTCCGCGGGGGTTTGGCAGACCACTGTCGTTTCATCTACTCGGGGGGACAAGGCGTGCCAGCCGTAGTGAACTGTGCAAGAGGCGCAAGTGTTCTCGTATGTGCCTGTGTTGCTGTGTTCATGGCTCCCGTGGCGTATGCCGGTGGGCGTGGGGAGGACGGAAACCGCCAGTCCGAACAGCAGGCCAACACCAATGGGAAAGGCGATCTCTCGGTGACCGTGGCCGGCGTCGTCTTCGACCATTCGAAGAACGGAACTGGAAACTCCGCGGGCCCATTGGCGTCGACCACGTCCTGGACTCCCCCCGCGTGTTGGTATGCCCCGAAGTACACACCGGCACAGTTGCAGGCGTACTTGGAGCCGATCTGGGCGGCTGATTCCACGGGTTACGAGTGGGATGCCCAGCAGCGCGAGAAGTACAACGCCCTCGATCCCGACAAGGGCTTCAACAAGGACAAGACCGGGGACGGCTACTGGTGGGGCTCATACGTCAACGAGAGCTATCCCCCGGGCTGGGACGCCTGCGATGAGGACTACTTCTGGGTGGACGAGGGCGACGCTCCGCCCGCCGATGTGAAGAATGCCATCACTCCGGAGATTCTGGCTGGTCTGGCCTACAACGAGATCCGTGTTCCGGGTACGGAGGTGGCGTTGGCGCCCGCTGGGCAGACGAAGGTGAATCTGCCGACCTGGGCCTGGCTCGACGGGGCCGAGTTCAAGCCGGTGTCTGTCACTGCGTCGGTTCCGGTGCTCGGTCTGACAGCGACGGCGACGGCGGAGCCGCTCTCCTTGAAGATCGAGCCGGGCACCGCGGACGCCGTCACCTATCCGCCATCCGGTGTGTGCGAGATCAGCGGCAGTGGCGGCATCGGGGAACCCTATGCGCGGGGCAAGGCCGAGCGGACTCCGCCGTGCGGCGTGAAGTACCTGCATTCCTCGGGTGGGGGTTCGTACCCGCTCAGGGCCACGGTCACCTGGAAGATCACCTGGACCGGTACCGGTGGCGCCGGTGGCGATCTGCCCGATGGCTCGTTCGGCGCGACGCAGGACGTGGTCGTACAGGAGATCCAAGCCGTCAACCGCTGACCGCCTTGGATCGGAAGGGGCGCGGTCAGGCGAACTCCCGCCATCCGCGCGGGGGATCGTCCGGCTCGTCCTGGGGGGAAAGGGATACGCTGGCAGGCTCATGCACGCCGTAAGCAACGGGGAGAGGCAGCAGACCGAATGGCGGACCGGCTGGCCGTTGATGACGATGAACTTGCCCACTTCATGAAGATGTTGAGGAAATCGAGCGACTCCCTGAGGGGCCTCCGTAGGGCGTTGACTGATGCCACCGTGACCGGGCTGGGCACGGACGACCTGGATGCCGCGTGTGAAAGTTTCCAGGAGGACTGGAAGTACGGCACCGAACAGATCGGCGAGCAGACCGAGGGCCTTGCGAAGATCATCGGTCAGAGCAAGGACAGTTACAACGAAGTGGACAAGGCCCTCGAAGAAGCGCTGAAGAAGGCCGCGGCGGGCAAGGGTAAGTCGGCAGGTTCACCGTGAACCCTGATTACCCGCATCTGGGTTTCAACCCTGCGCCGGGCAGCACGGACACGGTACGTGATCTGTACAAGAAACTCGGGAACTGTGCCAGGGTTCTGGAGGAGAGCCATGACCTGGTGACCAAATTAACGGACGGAAGCTATTGGAAGGGTGACGCCGCGGTTGCTTTCCGTGAGGAATTGCAGAGCGGGCCGCTTCCGCTGAATCTGAAAAATGCCGTGCGCTCCATCGACAAGGCCGCCCAGCAACTGGAACGGTGGGAGGGCGAACTCGACGACTTCCAGAGTCGAGCCCGACGCCTGGAGAACGATGCGAAGGACGCGCGGGCGGCGTTGGACACCGCTCAGGGCCGGGCGAGTAAGGCGGAGAAAGATCCCGGCCTGGACAAGAAGGGTACCCGTCACGACGACGCCCAGAAGGCGGTCACCCACGCCAACACCGCTGTCCAGGAAGCCCAGGCCGAACTCGACAAGATCATTGCCAAGGCGAGGAGACTCGCCGAAGAGCACGAGGGGAAGGCCCGGTACCGGGCGGAAAAGATCAGCGATGCCACGACGAAACTAGCTCCGCACGAGCCGGGTGCGTGGGACAGGTTCACGGACTGGCTGGGCGACAATTTGCCCGACATACTCAGCGCGTGTGCGGCGGTCTTGGGCGTGATCGCATTGTTCGCGACCGGACCGCTTGCGGTGGCGATGCTTCTCGTCGGTGCGGCGCTGTTCAGCGGAACAGCACTTGCTCTGCGGCTGCAGGACGACGAGGTGCTCGCTTCCTTGAAAGACGGATTCACGAAGGGTGAACTCGACCTTGACTTCTGGACCAATACCATTGCCGTTGTCGGAGATGGATTTGGCGCCATCCCGGGGATCGGGGCCGTGGGCAAGGGACTCCTGAAGGCACCCGAAGCGTTGTCTGCCGCAGCGCGTGCGGCAGACGAGACTTTCACGTTCACGCAGAAGGTTGCCACGGTTGGAGTGTCGATCCGCGAGGAGGCCGTCGCGATCTCCGATGCACCGGGCGTGCTGGAAGGCATGAGGGTTTTCGGGGCGCGTACTGAGCAGATCCTGCCGAAGGTGGAGACGACGGCAACATGGCTCGGGGCGGGAACGGCCGTTTACGGGCTTGCGGGTAGCGTCTACGACACCTTGGACAGCGACGGGGCCAAGGTGACGTCGAACGTTCTGGACGGAGTTCGAACAGGCGCGATTGACGGGACGGGCACGGCCAGCATTCTGAAGTACCTCTTCAGGGGGGTGTCGGAAGCTTCATGAGCTCGGACGCCTTCGCCATTGACCCGTCCGCGCAGATGCCCGACGCGGATATCTGGTTCGCGCTCCCACCGGGCTTCATACCGCTTCCTGTCGAGAGGATTCTCGCAGGGGAGAGCGCGCCGGGGGGCGAGGAGCACGTGGGCGGTCCTTCGGCCGAACGCTTGGCGGTGCTGGACGGCTCTCCGGGCCGGGAACAAATTGTGCCCCTTCTTGCACTGGTGCGCCGTCTCACCTATATGTTGGCGTGGAACCGGGTCATCCACTGTTCGGTGGGAGTGCATCGCGACGACGAGGGAGACGACAGCCTGCTCTTGTCGCTCTTTACGCTCGCCTGGCGGGAAACCGCTTGGGCGCCGCGCAGCGTGACAGCCGCTCGTTCCGCTGGGGCGGTGTCCGATGCTGTGCACAGGGAGACCCTCGATCTTCCTTGTGGTCCCGGCTCTCTGGTGGAAACCCGCGTTACGCCACAGATCGAGGGCCTGACGCAGGAGTTGCTTCAGGTCGCCGCCTACGTGCCGTATCCAGATGCGCGGAGGCTGGCCATCCTTACTCTCTCAACAACGGCCACGCACCACAGCGACCACTACCGGAACCTGCTACGGGAGACTGCTCGCATGGTTACCTTCGGCAACCCGCTACCGACCCATGATGGCGAAGTGTGACATGTCCTCCACGTCAAACTCACCGGCGTCTTCCGTCGCTTGGGACGATGCCGCAACTAAAGGCGCCTGGACAAAACTATTCACCTTCGCCGTTCTTGGTCAGGTACTCTGGCCAGTAATGAGCCTCGGCGCCTTCGTGCTCATGATATTTCTGGGGAAATGGTCGATGTGGTTCTTGTTGCCAGTCTCCCTCTACGCGTTGTACCGAGCTTTTATCCAGCGTCAGTACATTGTCTCAGCCGTGCAGATGCGCCGAATCCTGAAGGTGTACCCGTGGCGGAGTCAAGAGACTCCTGAGAGCGGGATTGGGCAAATCCCCGGGGCGAAGCTCGGTGATGTCTGGCTTGCGTTTCCTAATCCTGACCAACCAGACACCTTGGTTCAGGTCATCCTTCACGGTCATGTGCGATCCGTGTGGTGGCGGCGTCGTCTCGGCCGTGGCTGTGACACCGAGAAGACCGCTCAAGTGGCGACAGTCTGGTTCGCCGGCGACCCACGTTTTGCTGGAGTAGTCGCGGTTCCTGGCCCGAGGCGTCTGTTTCTGGTCTACCAGCTCGTTGGAGCGCGGACCGGCGGCGAGCAAGAGATCTCGCCTGAGGCACTTTCCCGAGCCCAACTAGCCGGCGTGAAGCGCTCCGTAATCGGTGAGCGTGTCACTCCCTGACACTGACCGCCGGTCTCAAGGTGCAGACAGGCGTTGCGTCGGCCGTAGCTCGACCTCGAAGCACTTCGGAGCGTCGGATTCGCCGCAGTGCATCGCGAACGGGCTGGCATCCGAGGTAACGGTTGCATCGCAACAGAGTTGGTGAAGAGGTGATTTGGGCTCATACGCGGCGTCAGTCGAGCGGTGTCATCCTGGTGTGGTGCCGTGGTCCCTGGATAGCGTTGGTGCGCTGAAGTGAAGTCTCAAGTCACCGGGAGCCGACCGTGAACCGCCGCCCCACCTTGCTCGCAGCGATCGCGCTGACCGCCACTGCGGCCCTGTCGCTGTCCGCGTGCGGGAGCGATGACAGTCCCAAGGGGAAGGACAACGACAAGATCGCGGGCGCGGACACAGGGAGTGAGGCGTCGGCATCCCCGACCGCGTCGGCTTCGATGAGCGCCGGCCGCCCGAAGATCGAACTGCCGTCCGACCTTTCGTATACCTTCGACTGGCCCAGGACGGGTGACAAGGACAAGGACGCGATCCTGGCTGATGGAGAGCAGTCCATCAAGGCGGTGGACCTTGCCATCGTGAACCAGGACGCAGTTGACAAGGCGTACCTCTACTACTACGAGGGTGAAGCGGCCGCCGGCGCGCAGAAGTTCATTCAGGAATACGTGGACGCCAAGGTCAGCATCACGGGGGCCTACCGCTTCTATGCCCCTGAAGTGGCCGTCGAAAAGGGCGGCAGTGCTTCCCTCAGCTATTGCGAGGATCAGGGGAAGGCATACGTGAAGGATCTGAAGACCAACGAGGCCCGAAAGACCAAGGTCACTTCTGAAAGTTACGTGGTCTATCACACTTCACTCAAGAAGAACGACAAGGGCGTCTGGGCGATCCAGAGGATCGACTCACAGAGGGGGAGCGCCAAGTGCCAGCCCTGACAAATGGAAGCAAGAAGATTCTTGGTGTGGTTGCTGCCTGCGTGTGTCTGTCGTTCTTCGCCTGCCCTGGCATGGCGAGCGCCGACGATTCACCTACCGGAGGCACGTTGGAGTCGACTGATACGCAGCAGCAAGCCAACGTCAGTGACAAAGGCGACCTCTCTGTCACCGTCGGCGCCGTAGTCTTCGACCGTTCGAAGAACGGCACCGGCAACTCCGCGGGTCGGCTGACGTCGACCACTTCCTGGACGCCGCCGGCCTGCTGGTATGCGCCGAAATACACTCCGGAAAAGTTGCAGGCGTATCTGGAACCGATCTGGGCGGCCGATTCGACGGGTTCCGAGTGGGATGCCCAGCAGCGCGAGAAGTACAACGCCCTCGATCCTGACAAGGGCTTCAACAAGGATAAGACGGGCAAGGGTTACTGGTGGGGCTCGTACGTCAACGAGAGTTACCCTCCGGGCTGGGACGCCTGTTTCGACAAGGAATACTTCTGGGTGGACGAGGGCGATGCCCCACCTGCCGATGTGAAGAATGCCATCACTCCGGAGATTCTGGCTGGTCTGGCCTACAACGAGATCCGTGTTCCGGGTACGGAGGTGACGTTGGCGCCCGCTGGGCAGACGAAGGTGAATCTGCCGACCTGGGCCTGGCTCGACGGTGCCGAGTTCAAGCCGGTTTCTGTCACTGCGTCGGTTCCGGTGCTCGGTCTGACGGCGACGGCGACGGCGGAGCCGCTCTCCTTGAAGATCGAGCCGGGCACCGCGGACGCCGTCACCTATCCGGCATCCGGTGTGTGCGAGATCAGCGGCAGTGGCGGCATCGGGGAGCCCTATGCGCGGGGCAAGGCCGAGCGGACTCCGCCGTGCGGCGTGAAGTACCTGCATTCCTCGGGTGGGCGTTCGTACCCGCTCAGGGCCACGGTCACCTGGAAGATCACCTGGACCGGTACCGGTGGCGCCGGTGGCGATCTGCCCGATGGCTCGTTCGGCGCGACGCAGGACGTGGTCGTACAGGAGATCCAAGCCGTCAACCGCTGACGAACCGGAAGCCGTCCGGAAACGACGCCGGACTTACGTGATCACGAAACGGACGGCGCACCGCCTCGCCGAAGCCCTGACGCCGCCCTGCGAGCGAAGTCACTTCCTCCTTTGCTTCTTCCTTGCACCAGTGCTCTGACTTGAACCGGCGCCCTGACTTGTGCTCTGACTTGAACCGCCCCTTCGATCTTGTCCCTGTTCCGGCGGGCGCCGTGTCCAGGAAGCCGAAAGGCCTTCCGGCTGCGAGTGAGCAGCAGCGGCTACCTGAGACTGGCGCGACGGTGACTGCCGGTCAGGGGGCGTGGCGCTCTCCACGCGCACCTCCGGCGGAATCAGTTGTGGGCGATAGTGGTAGTTGTATGCCTGTATGTACTGGGGGTACATTTCTGCCATTTCGCGCAAATTGGTAGCATATTCATTCGAGGTTTCGTTGAGGTTCATATTGGCCATATCCAGACTGAGATACGTCGCCTGCATGGCCTCGAAGTTTGCGAATTCCCTAAGGTCCATGTATTCGTTGTGCCAGAGGGGATTATTCTGGGAAGGGTCTTCCTGAGAATCCGGCATGGACATCTCGTCTGCCACATTCACTCCTGTGGTGAGTTGACTCGATCCGCACAGAACGCCGAAGAACATAGCCGATCTCACGCCGCCGAAAGAGGTGGAAGGCCCTCCGGCGGTATGAGGCGGCCTCGGCGCGTGTCTCTACAACGGTCGCGACCATCCAGAGGTTCAATGCCGACCTGGCGCGCTGTGTGTGGAGCGCACGGGCTCGTCCGCTCGTCTGCCAGGGCAGGGCAGGGCAGGGCAGGGCAGGGCGGCAAGGCAGGGGAGCGGTGGGGAGAGCGGATCCGGCGGACTCACGGCTGACGCGCAGACGAAAACAGGTTTTCGATCACTCGCGTGCAGGATAGGAACTCCCCATGACTGAACTCGGCGCTGTCTTCCGACCCCAGCTTCCCCCGGAGCGGCTTCAGGCGGTGGTGCGGCTGGCGGACGCGGCCGGTCTTGAGCAACTCTGGCTGTGGGAGGACTGCTTCCGCGAGGGCGGGATCTCCACCGCGGCCGCCGCGCTCGCCTGGACCGAGCGGGTGCGGATCGGAGTCGGGCTGCTGCCCGTGCCGCTGCGGAACGCTGCCATCACGGCGATGGAAGTGGCCGCGCTGCACCGGATGTTCCCGGGCCGGCCCGTCGTCGGTGTCGGGCACGGTGTGCAGGAGTGGATGGGGCAGGTCGGGGCGCGCGCCGAGTCCCCGCTGACACTGCTGCGGGAGCACCTGGAGGCGTTGCGCGCCCTGCTGCGCGGTGAGCGGCTCAATGTCGAGGGGCGGTACGTCAAGCTGGACGACGTCGCACTCGACTGGCCGCCGGAGACGGCCGTGGACGTGTTCGCCGGTGCCACCGGCCCCCGTACGCTGCGGCTGACCGGCGAGGCGGCCGACGGCACGATTCTCACGTCGGACACGTCGCCGGACGGCGTCCGCCGGGCCCGGCAGCTCATCGACGAGGGACGTACGGCGGCGGGGCGCAGCGGGCCGCACCAGGTCGTCGTCTATCTGCTCACGGCCACCGGCGCGGATGCCGCCGCCCGGGTGCGTGCCGAACTGGCCGCCCGGGGAGCGCGGGCCGGGACCGACGTCGGTGTCGCCGGCGACGCGGCAGCCGTGGCCGACGCCGTACGGCAGTACGCGGTCGCCGGGGCCGACGCCGTGGTCCTGGAGCCGACGGGGGACGAGCCGGACCCCGAGGGCTTCGTGCGGTTCGCCGCCGAGGAGGTCCGGCCCCTCCTGTCGTAAGCCCCTCCTGTCGTAAGCCCCTCCTGTCGTAAGCCTCTCCTGCCGTAGGCATCTCCTGTCGCAGGCATCCGGCTGTAGGCGTCCGACGCCCGGGGATTGTCAGTGGGGCCTGCCAGACTCGGTTGCCGAGACGGAGTCCGAGCCGGAGACAGGTCCGGTACCGGGAGGGGGACGGGGATGAGCACGGGAATGAGTACGGGGCGGTCGGGTGAAGGGCGTGGCATGCCTGCGGCGACGGGGGTCGTCCAACTGCGTGCGGTGGTCGATGCCGATCTGGAGATCTTCCTCGCCTACGAGCACGATCCGGAGGCCGTCCGGCGGTCGAGGTTCACGCCCCGGGAGCGGGACGCCTTCCTGACGCACTGGCGCAGCCGGGTGCTGGGCGATCCCGACTCCCTGGTGCGGACCGTCACGGAGGACGGCGAGATCGCCGGGAACATCGTTTCCTGGGGGGACGACGGCCGGCGGTTCGTCGGGTACTGGCTGGGGCGGGCGTACTGGGGGCGGGGCGTCGGGTCCCGCGCGCTCGGCCTCTTCCTCCGGCAGGAGCGCACCCGGCCGCTGTACGCCGACCCGTTCGCGGGCAACACGGCATCCGTCCGCCTCCTCCAGCGGCACGGCTTCGAGGACTCCGGCGGCGGCCTCGACGACGAGGGACACGTCCTCCTCGTCCTGCGGACCCCGGCCGGTACGGAGGATACGGAGGACTCGGAGGGTACGGAGGGTTCGCAGGGCCCGGGGGATTCGCAGGGCCAGGGGGATCTGCGGGCGGGGAGATGACGGAATCTTCGGAACACTAGGGGGTGGGGCAGGTCGAGGGCCGAGGAGAAAATCAGGAGCGGTCGGGGAAGGGGTCCTGCGACGATCTCCCCATGGACGAGACCAGCGTGAGCGCAGCGGCAGCAGGTGCGGCTGCGGGTGCGGGTGATGGGACACCGCGCGCCGGCCGTGGGCGTTCCTTCGAAGAACTCGTCGCCGAAGGCGCCGCCGTGCCCACCGAGGGCTGGGACTTCTCCTGGTTCGAGGGGCGGGCCGACGAAGGGCGGCCGTCCTGGGGGTATGCCCGTACGGCGGCCGGCCGGCTGGCCGCGGCCACCGCGGCGCTGGACATCCAGACCGGGGGCGGTGAGGTGTTCGACTTCGCGCTGGGCGCGGCGGCCCCGGCCCGGCCCGTGCTCCTCGCCGCCACCGAGGGCTGGCCGCCCAACGTCGCCAAGGCCACCGCCCTGCTGCGCCCGCGTGGTGCCGTGGTCGTCGCGTCGCCGGAGGACGCCCCGCTGCCCTTCGCCGACGAGACCTTCGACCTGGTCCTCAGCCGTCATCCGGTACGGCCGCACTGGGACGAGATCGCCCGGGTGCTGGTTCCGGGCGGCGCCTACGTCGCGCAGCACGTCGGCCCGGCGAGCGTCTTCGAGCTGGTCGAGTACTTCCTCGGCCCGCAGCCGGAGCGGATCCGCGGCAGCCGCCACCCCGACCACGAGAGCGCAGGCGCCGAGCGTGCCGGGCTGGAGATTGTCGACCTGCGGGCGGAGCGGCTGCGCATGGAGTTCCACGACATCGCCGCCGTGGTCCACTTCCTGCGCAAGGTGGTCTGGATCGTCCCCGGCTTCACCGTGGCGGCGTACGAGCCCCGGCTCCGTGCGCTGCACGAGCGGATCGAAGCCGAGGGCTCCTTCGTCGCGCACAGCACCAGGCACCTGTTCGACGCCCGCAAACCGGACCGCTGACGGCCCGGCCCACGGGGCGCGCTGCGGATTTGGCCGGGAACCGCCGCTCACTGCGGGTGGGCGGACGGGCGCGGGCCCGGGTTCCGGGCGCGTCGTCCCCGGATGGTCTCCGGCGTCGCGTGCCCATGCGGTTTCCACATCGTTACCGCGAGCGTCTCGTATCTGCGGAACCTCTCCCCTAAGTTCAGACCAAGGTAATTCGCGTGAGCAAAACCGCGCGGTCGGCACCGTGCGGTGGAGGGGGCTGCGCGGTGCCGGAATGCTTCTGTGCGCCCGTCAAGCCACCGTTCGCTGTCCGGGGTCGCCCGTCGGAGGGACGGCGCGGCGCTCCGCGTGTCGGACGCGGTGACGCTCGGTGCCTGTCTATCCATCGACGCGCGGTCCGATTGCCTGGGAATCCGCTGTGAATCAGCCATGGAAAGCATCTGAATGACGGGTTCCAGAGGCATCTGGGTGTCGCCGGGCGACTTCGGAGAGTAGTTGTGGCATGCCGATGCACCCGAAATCCCTCACGAAGGGTTATGGTGGAAACCCCCCCTCGGGCCGGTCCGTCTCCCCCCCACGGACCGGCCCGTTTTTTCATGCGCCTTCCGTACGCCGGTCCACGTGCCGGTTCGCGTGCCGGTTCGGGGGTTTGTCCGGGTTCTTCTCGGGGCGCGCGTGGAACCGTTCCGCAGGCGTACGCAGTCCCCATGAGAGGCGCGCGCGACCCGCCCACGAAGCGCACCCCGGAACCCAGCTGAAGCCCCGCAGGAGTAGGCTGCGGGCCCGCGGGGACGTACCCGCACCGTATGGAGGGGCTGACAATACGTGAACCTGCGCGACAAGCTGCGCAGCCTCCTCGTCAGGCTGTACGCACACCGGGTGGAAGGTCACCTGGACCACGCTCAGGTGCCCAAGCACATCGGCGTCATCATGGATGGCAACCGCCGCTGGGCGAAGGCCGCGGGATCCAGCACCGTCCACGGTCACCGCGCCGGCGCGGACAAGATCGGCGAGTTCCTCGGCTGGTGCTCCGAGACGGACGTCGAGGTCGTCACCCTGTGGCTGCTGTCCACGGACAACTTCGACCGCGCCCAGGAGGAGCTGGTCCCGCTTCTCGGCATCATCGAGGACGTCGTACGCACCCTGGCGGCGGACGGCCGCTGGCGCGTGCACCACGTCGGCACCCCGGACCTGCTGCCCTCCCCGATGCAGCTGGCGCTGAAGGAGGCCGAGGAGACGACGGCCCACGTCGACGGGATACTGGTCAACGTCGCCATCGGCTACGGCGGCCGGCAGGAGATCGCCGACGCCGTGCGCTCGATGATCCTGGACGCCCACGACAAGGGCGTCGCCATGGACGACCTGGCCGACTCGGTCGACGTCGACATGATCGGCCGCCACCTCTACACGGGTGACCAGCCCGATCCCGATCTGGTGATCAGGACCAGCGGCGAGCAGCGGCTGTCCGGATTCATGCTGTGGCAGACGGCCCATTCCGAGTACTACTTCTGTGAGGTTTTCTGGCCGGCCTTCCGCAAGGTCGACTTCCTGCGCGCCCTGCGTGACTACGCGGCGCGACACCGGCGCTACGGCGGCTGAACGACGGGCCGGGCCGGGCTGCGCAAGGCTCTCGGACCATCCATGCGGCAAACGTCCGGTTCGCGGTTGTTGTGGTGGAAGTAACAAGGAGTTCATCGGTGCGCCGTGCCATGCATTTGCATGGCGATGCATCGTGGAGGGCATAAGGCAAGCAGGCCGACGCCCGAACCACGGGTGTCGGATCTCAGCGGGCGGCACGGGGCTGCCCGCCCGGGAGGCCCTTTGCACCAGCCCGACCGTGCGGTCACTGCACGGAAAAGCCGCGGAGGGCCGGTTCTCGGCCCGCGTGCGTGCATCGCGGCCGACGACCGGCCCAGCTCCATCGTCGCTCCCCGACCTCATCCGAGGGGGTACGTCCTTCCGTGGTGACCAGCACAAAGCGCCACAAGCCCGACCGGCGCACCTATGTTCTCGACACCAGCGTCCTGCTGGCCGACCCGAATGCCCTGACCCGCTTCGACGAGCACGAGGTAGTGCTCCCGATCGTGGTGGTCACGGAGCTGGAGGCCAAGCGGCACCATCCCGAACTCGGCTACTTCGCCCGGCAGGCCCTGCGTCTGCTGGACGACCTGCGGGTCCGGTACGGCCGCCTGGACGCCCCCATCCCGATCGGGGACCTCGGCGGGACGATCCGGGTCGAGCTCAACCACACGGACCCCAGCGTGCTGCCCACCGGCTACCGCCTGGGGGACAACGACTCGCGCATCCTCGCGGTCGCCCGCAATCTGCAGGCCGAGGGGTTCGACGTCACCGTCGTCTCGAAGGATCTGCCCCTCAGGATCAAGGCGTCCTCCGTCGGCCTGCTCGCCGAGGAGTACCGCGCGGAACTGGCCATCACGGACTCCTCCGGCTGGACCGGAATGTCCGAGCTGACGCTGGCCGGCGAACAGGTGGACATCCTCTTCGAAGAGGGGCACGCCCACGTTCCCGAGGCCGCCGACCTGCCGGTGCACACGGGTCTGACGATCCTGTCGGAGCGCGGCAACGCGCTCGGCCGGGTGACGGCGGAGGGCACGGTCCGCCTGGTGCGCGGCGACCGGGAGGCGTTCGGCATCAAGGGCCGCAGCGCCGAACAGCGGATCGCCCTCGATCTGCTGCTCGACCCGGACGTGGGCATCGTGTCGATGGGCGGCCGGGCCGGCACCGGCAAGTCGGCGCTGGCGCTGTGCGCGGGTCTGGAGGCGGTCCTGGAGCGCCGCCAGCACCAGAAGGTGATGGTCTTCCGGCCGCTGTACGCGGTGGGCGGGCAGGAGCTGGGGTATCTGCCGGGCACCGAGGCCGAGAAGATGAGCCCGTGGGCGCAGGCGGTCTTCGACACGCTCTCCGCGGTCACCAGTCGCGAGGTCATCGAGGAGGTCACCGCGCGCGGGATGCTGGAGGTCCTGCCGCTGACCCACATCCGCGGACGTTCTCTGCACGACGCGTTCGTGATCGTGGACGAGGCGCAGTCACTCGAACGGAACGTACTGCTGACCGTTCTGTCCCGGATCGGTGCGAATTCTCGGGTGGTGCTGACCCATGACGTGGCACAGCGGGACAATCTGCGGGTCGGCCGCTACGACGGTGTGGTCGCCGTGGTGGAGAAACTGAAGGGGCATCCGCTGTTCGCGCATGTCACCCTGACGCGATCCGAAAGGTCCCAGATCGCCGCGCTTGTGACCGAAATGCTGGAGGACGGACGCATCTGACCCGACTGTTCAACTAGGGGTCGGTTACTCGCTGGTTGGCGCCGTCCGGCAAAGGCTTGAGCCTAGCCGGGCGGCGCCGCGGTGTCCGGAGGATCCGGAGAAATTCCAGGGCCGAACGGGATGTGAGCTTTCACACGCAACTCGGAATTGCCTACCGGCGTCGGGTTACGGCAGAGTCTCAGTCCTGTCAGGCCCCGCATACGACACACCTGTGCCCCCAGCACAACGGCACACCAACAGCACCATGGTCAACTCCATAGCGTCGTCGTATGCCGCCCGAGCACCACGCGGCGCTCCCGAGCCGGGAGTTGCCCACCGGGCCCGCGCCTCCCGTGACCCCGCAGTTGGGAGGCCAGTGCCAGGGGCACGATTGCGTCCGCCAGGGTCACCGAAGCGGGCGATGCTGGAAGGAAACCGTGTGAGCCGGATTTCGGTCCGGGGATTCGCAGTGGCCTCGGCCACCGCGGTCACCGCCGTCGGAAGCGTTGTCGGAGTTGCCTCGGGCAGCGTCGCACAGAACAACGACGCCGACCCGACGGCCAGCGACGCGACGCTCCTCGCAGACATCCCCGCGGGACACCAGGCCCAGGTGCAGACCGCCTCCCTGACACAGCAGGCGGACGCACAGGCCATCGCCGCGGACGCGAGCGCCAAGAAGGACGCCGAGGAGGCGGCCCGCAAGGCGGCGGCAGAGACCGCGATCGCGAAGAAGGCGAAGGCCGAGAAGGACGCCGAGGAAGCCAAGAAGCGCGCGGAGGAGAAGAAGAAGCAGGAGAGCCAGAGCACCGTCTCCAGCTCCAGCTTCGCCGTCCAGGGCTCCTACACCGTCGCCCAGATCCAGGCGATGGCACGCCAGATGGTGGCGAGCGGCCAGTTCCAGTGCTTCAGCAACATCGTGAACCACGAGTCCAGCTGGAACTACCGTGCCGTCAACGCCTCCTCCGGCGCCTACGGACTCTTCCAGGCGCTGCCCGGCACCAAGATGGCCTCCGCGGGCGCGGACTGGCAGACCAACCCGGCCACCCAGATCAAGTGGGGCCTCAACTACATGAACAGCCGTTACGGCAGCCCGTGCGACGCATGGTCGTTCTGGCAGGCGAACAACTGGTACTGAGACACGTACGGCAGCAGCCCGCATAAGTACGACTGCCCGCCGTCCCGCTCAACCCCGCGCAGCCCCTTCCCGTCCTACGGGGAGGGGCTGTTGCCATGTACGGTCGTACGGAAGATTCCTGGGAGGAGTGGTGGAGCGCACCCGGGGACATGCGGGAGAAGGACGCATCATGTCGCGAGTGCCAGGATGGCTCGGCCGGGTCGGAGCCGGACTGACGCAGATGGGCGAACGGTTGGACGAGCGCAGGGTGGCGGCGGCGGAACAGCACACCGAGGATCCACCGGACGCACCCGAGACCGAGCCCCTGCCCGCCGGCCACCGGGATCCGGCCGAGCGCCCGATCGTGGTCCGCCCGGATCCCGCGCAGGCGGTGCCCTGGGGCGTGCGGGTCGCCGCCGAGGCGGGCTGGCGGCTGCTGGTGCTGGCGGGCACGGTATGGGTGCTGATGCGCGTCATCAGTTCCATAGAGCTGGTGGTGTTCGCGTTCGTCATCGCACTCCTGGTCACCGCGCTGCTCCAGCCCACGGTGGCCAGGCTGAAACGGTACGGCGTGCCACGCGGCCCGGCCACCGCCCTCACCGCGATCCTCGGCTTCGTCGTGATGGGGCTGATCGGCTGGTTCGTGACCTGGCAGGTCATGGAGAACATCGACAACCTCTCCGACCAGGTCCAGAGCGGCATCGACGATCTGCGCAAATGGCTGCTGCAGAGCCCCTTCCACGTCACGGACAAGCAGATCAACCAGATCGCCAAGTCCCTGCGGGAGGCGGTCGGCGCCAACACCGACCAGATAACGTCGGCCGGCCTGGAGGGCGTACAGGTCGTCGTCGAGACGCTGACCGGCATACTGCTGGTCTTCTTCTCGACGCTGTTCCTGCTCTACGACGGTGAACGCATCTGGCAGTGGACGCTGAAGCTGGTGCCGGCCGCGGCCCGGCCCGGCGTGGCCGGCGCGGGCCCGCGGGCATGGCGCACACTGACGGCCTACGTCCGCGGCACGGTGCTGGTCGCACTGATCGACGCGATCTTCATCGGCTTGGGGATCTTCTTCCTGAACGTCCCCATGGCCGTGCCGCTCGCCGTCTTCATCTTCCTGTTCTCGTTCATCCCGCTCGTGGGCGCGGTCGCCTCGGGCGCGCTGGCCGTGGTGGTCGCCCTGGTCACGCAGGGCGTGTTCACCGCGGGCATGACGCTGGTGGTGATCCTGGCGGTTCAGCAGATCGAGGGACACATCCTCCAGCCCTTCATCCTGGGCCGCGCCGTGCGGGTGCATCCCCTCGCGGTCGTGCTGTCCGTCACCGCGGGCGGCATGGTGGCGGGCATCGGCGGCGCCGTGGTCGCCGTACCCCTGGTGGCGGTCACGAACACGGTGGTCGGCTACCTGCGGGCGTACTCCCAGGAACAAGCACTGCGCAGCGCCACCCGGACCCGCCCGAACCCCCCGGCCCCCCGAGAGGAACCAACCCCGACCGACACGGAATCCCCCACACCCCAACAGTGAGCAATCCCCCACAGCGCCCCTCCAAGGATCACGGGGCGCGGGGAACTCCGCAATCCCCCACAACACGCCCGCACCCGTCCGACGGCGGGGACGCCCGTCTCAAGGGGCGTGGGGAACTGCGCGACCAGCCACAACGCCGCCGCACTGGGCCGACGACCCCTCAGGGGCGCGGGGAACTCCGCAATCCCCCACGACGCTCCCGCACCCGTCCGGCGGCGGGGACGCCCGTCTCAAGGGGCGTGGGGAACTGCGCGACCAGCCACAACGCCGCCGCACCCGGACGACGACCCCTCAGGGGCGCGGGGAACTCCGCAAACCCCCACAACACGCCCGCACCCAAACCCACCCCTACAAGCGGAGCGCCTCCGCATCAACGGTAGTCCCCACCGCATACACCACCGCGGCGATCTTGTACGCCTCCTGCACGGTCTCCCGGCCGAGACCGGCCCGGCGCAGCGCCTGCTCATGCGTGTCCAGACACACACCGCACGCGTTGATCGCGGACACCGCGAACGACCACAGCTCGAAGTCGGTCCTGTCGACCCCGGGATCCCCGATGACGTTCATCCGCAGGCCCGCGCGCAGGGAGCCGTACCCGGGGTCCGACAGCAGATGGCGGGTGCGATGGAAGACGTTGTTCACCGCCATCATGGCCGCGGCCGACTTGGCGGCCCGGTACGCCTCGGGCGTCAGCTTCGTACGCGCCTCGGGCGCCAGCTCGCGCAGGACGACGGGGGAGCGGACGGCGACGGCCGTCGCCAGCACCGTGCCCCACAACTGCTGCGCGGTGAGGTCGGAGCCGTCGACGACCGAGTCGAGGTTGCGCTTCAGATCCCGGGCGTAGTCCGGAATGAGGGCCTTGAGGGAGTCGAGGGACATGGACCCACTCTCCGGCCGACGGCACGACCACGTCCAGCGGACGGCCGCCGCCCCGCCGCCCCGTCGGCCGGCCGGACGAGGAACAACGCCTGTCCGGCCATTCCGCCCGTCCGGCCATTCCGCCCGTCCGGCCATTCCGCCGTCCGGACGGGCTACTCGGTGCGCAGCCCGTCCGGACGCATCAGCCGCAGCAGCGGCGGCAGGCTGAGCAGCGTCACGCCCAGGACGACCGCGGCACCGAAGCCGGTCATCGACAGCACGCTCACCCAGTCCACGCTCAGTGAGGCGCCCGACATCCGCAGCAGCACCGCGCCCAGGGCCAGGCCCACCGCCGAGGCCAGCAGCAGACCGAGCGCGACCGGCACCGCCGTCTGCCACAGCACCGACAGGCCCAGGGTGCGGCGCCGGGTGCCGAAGGCGACCAGGGACGACAGCAGCTTCTTGCGTTCGCGCAACTGCTCCAGCTGGGAGACGAGCAGACTCACCCCGATCAGCACCAGGACGCAGGCGGCGCCGACGAACAGGCCGGTGCGGATGGAGGTGAACTTGGTGGACTGCCTGGACTCCATCCAGACGAACGGTTCGAGCCGCGGGTCCATCCGCGCCGCGGTGTTGCGCACGTACTCCTTGGCGTCGGGCACGGACGCGTCGAGGGACAGGTAGACCGTGCCGTGGAGCATGCTCGCGATCCCCGCGGGCAGCGCGCCCGGGGTCAGCAGGAAGCCGCCGGTATCGCCGCCGGTCGGGCTCTCGGCCGGGCGTGCCTGCTTCAGCCCTGCGGGGACGGTCAGCACGACGTCCTTCCGTCGCTGTTCGTCGAAGGCGGCGGTGTCCTCCACGTAGAGCTTCGTGCCGGGCTTGGACAGCGTCGGGGTGTCCGGGTCGTAGCTCGCGCCCCGCACGGCGAACGCGTCGCCGTCCCGGCACGAGGGCAGCGTCGCGATCTCGCGCAGCGCGGCGCAGGTGCCGACGTTCAGACCGGCGTTGCGAGTCGATTCCCCCTGCCGTGACCTGTTGCCGACCGTGCTGCTGGCCAGCACCGTGATCCCGTGTACGCCACGGGTCTCGGCCAGTCGGCGTGCGGTCGCCGCGAGGTCGATGTCCTTCGGGGGGTCTATCTGCATCTGGGCACGCGTGAGGTCTTTGCCCGACTGCTCGGTGTAGTCGCCCTGCACGCCGGCGAACAGCATCTGCAGGGCGATGGCGCCGGCCACCGCGACGGCGATGCCGTTGACCAGGCGGGCCGCGTTGCCACTGCTCAACTGGAGCCGTCGGACCGCCAGTTGCCAGGCGACCGGTCCGGAGCCGAGCCGGGCGACGACTGCTTCCACGACCCACGGCAGCAGCGCGGTGATGCCGACCAGCAGCAGCAGGACACCGCCGACGACCAGGATCTGGTTGAAGCTGCCGTTGTCCCGGCCCTGGCCGATCATCGGGTAGAGCATCGCGAGGCCGGCCAGCGGCAGCAGCAGCCGCCACCACAGGCGCCGGCGCGTCGGGCGCGCCGTGCGGACCACACCGAGCGGTTCGATGACGACGCCGCGCAGGGACAGCAGGGTGACCAGGACCGCGGCGGCCGGGACCGCGACCGCGACGATCACGACCAGCGCGGGGGAGGGGTTCAGGTAGCTCGGGAACACGCTGATGTCGAAGACCTCGACCGAACCCGCGGCCTGCCGTGCGATCAGGAAGAAGACCGCACCGAGGACCAGGCCGAGCACCGCGCCGGCCAGCGCCTCGCCCGCGGCGATCCGCCGGGTCATCCGGGTGTCCGAGCCGACCAGTCGCAGTGCGGCCAGTCTGCGGTCGCGCCGCTCACCGCCGAACCGTACGGCCGTGGCGATGAACACGGCCACCGGCATCAGCAGCGCGACGAACACCACCAGGATGAGCAGGACCAGGATCGGATCGCTCGGTGTGGGCGTCGGGTGCGGGTCGCCGAAGGCGTGTATGCGGCCCACGCTGGAGCCGTTGATCTTCGGGGCCAGCCCGTCGGCGCCCGCGTAGTAGGCGAGTTCGTGCGAGCCGACGAGCCCGCTCTCCCCGATGGTGCCGACGATCCGGTACGGCAGCCGTTCCCGCAGCAGCCCTCCGTCGTCCGAGGCGAGCAGGTCACGCAGCGCGGGGGAGACGACCATGTCGCCCTTGGCCGGGTACCGGGTCAGACCGGGCGGCAGCGGCGCCCGCGGTCCCTCCGGGTCCAGCAGCCGCCCGAGGACGTCCCGCTCGCGGTACGTCGTGTTGACGTCCGCGACCACGACGGTGTTGTCGGCCCGGGGCGGAACGGTGGTGGCGAAGGTGTAGTCCACGCGGTCCTCGGAGCGCTGGTGCCGCACGTCGAGTGCGTTCGGCACCGCGGTGGCCAGCAGCAACAGGGTCACGCCGAGCCCCACGCCGACGGCGGTCAGCAGCAGCCGGGTCCACCCCTCGCGCCCGCCGGCGACGGCGAAGCGGGCCCCCATGGCCAGATCCCTGGCCGTCTGCCGTGCGCTCATACGGCGCGCTCCATGTCGCGTGACTTCCCGTCCCGTACGACGACCTCCCGGTCGGAGTAGGCGGCCACCCGCGCCTCGTGCGTGACGAGGACGACGGCCGCGTTGGTGGACCTGGCCGCGTCGGTGAGCAGTTCCATCACGCGCTCGCCGTTGAGCGAGTCGAGCGCGCCGGTCGGCTCGTCGGCGAACAGCACCCGCGGGTCGGTGACCAGGGCCCGTGCGACGGCGACCCGCTGGCCCTGGCCGCCGGAGACCTCACCGGGCCGCTTGCCCCGCAGGTTGTCGACCTCCAGCCGCTGCATCCAGCCGAGCGCGATCCGCTCGGCCTCCTTGCGGCCGGTGCCGCTCAGCCGCAGCGGGAGGGCGACGTTCTCCACGCAGGTCAGCTCGGGGACGAGCTGGCCGAACTGGAACACGAAGCCGAACTCGGAGCGGCGCAGCAGGCTGCGCCGGGTGTCGCTCATCGTCGCGAGTTCCTGTCCGGCGTACGTGATCGAGCCGGAGTCGGGCGGCACGATCCCGGCGAGGCAGTGCAGCAGCGTCGACTTGCCGGACCCGGACGGCCCCATGACGGCGACGACCTCACCGGGGTGGATGGAGAACGCGGCGCCGTCCAGCGCGACGGTCGGCCCGTACGTCTTGTGCAGGTCCTGAGCGGCGAGCAGGGAACCGGCGGGCGCGGTGGTCATCGGGTCACCTGCTCACGGAGCTTGTCGAGGCGTGCGGTGGTCAGTTCCAGCCAGCGCAGGTCGGCCTCCAGGTGGAACAGGGCGTGGTCGCAGATCAGCTGGTCGGCGAGGTCGCCCTTGCGTTTGCGGTCGGTCAGGATCCGCATGCTGCGCAGGTGCTCGGCGCGCTGGGTGTCGAGGACGACCCCGGCGTCGCGGTGGGTCAGCAGCGCCAGGACGACCTTGGTGTAGAGGACGGACTGGAGGTACTCCGCCGGAGCCTCCGGCGTCGCCAGCCACTGTTCCACGTCGGTGATCCCGGCGTCCGTGATGGCGTACCGCTTGCGTTCGGGGCCGCCGCCGGCCTCGATCCCGTCGACCTCGACGAAGCCGTGCTTCAGGAGGCGGGACATCGTCGAGTAGACCTGGCCGTAGTGGAGCGGCCGGTCGTGACCGAACTTCTCGTCGAAGGCCCGCTTCAGGTCGTAGCCGTGTCGGGGGCCGGACTCCAGGAGTCCTAGAAGGGTGTGACCGATGGACATGGCGACACTCTACATACGGTGTATACGCGCCGTGTATACGCGGAGTGCAGAGATCGCGTTCGGACCTGCGACTGTGCAGGTGGGGGCCGATTGTCACGGTTCCGATACAGGTGGCGGCCGTGCCGGGGCGGCCCTCCGGCCCTCTGGCGGCCGTGCCGGGGCGGCCCTCCGGCCCCCTGGCGTCCGTACCGGGAGCGGTCGCCCGGTCCCCGCCGCGGCGACCCGCGTCCGCCGGCCCGGTGGGCGCTGCGGGATCCCGTTCCGGGTTTGGCGAAGCGCACACTTTTGCCCCACTGAGCAACCCTCGGCGCCCGTCGGTCGTCGGTTCGGGTAAGAGGGGCGCCCATGGAGGCGCCCGTAACGGAACAGACCGACAGTTCTCAGTCATAGAGACGGGTGTTAGCTTTCTGAGCTGACCGATACGGAAGCGGAGCGAGCAGACCTATGGGACGAGCGGAAGAGAGACGAGCGCGACAGCACGGTGGTGGCCACCGCGCTGCGCCCCGGCGACGCTCGTCGCGTGCGGCGCGTGGGTCCGGGAAGTCGGGCATACGCAGGCTGTTCACCTGGAAGAAGATCCTCGGCACGTTCTTCGGCCTGTGCCTGCTCGGCATCGGCTCCTTCATCGTGCTGTACATGGTGGTGGACGTCCCCGCGGGCAACGCGGCGGCCCAGCGCCAGAGCAACGTCTACAAGTACAGCGACGGCACGATCCTGGCCCGCAAGGGCGAGGTCAACCGCGAGATAGTCGACCTGTCGAAGGTGCCGAAGAAGGTCCAGCTGACCTTCGTCGCCGCCGAGAACAAGACCTTCTACCAGGACTCCGGCGTCGATCTGCGGGGCACCGCCCGCGGCCTGCTCAACACCCTGTCGGGCAAGGGCACGCAGGGTGGTTCGACGATCACCCAGCAGTACGTCAAGAACTACTACCTCAACCAGGACCAGACCATCACGCGCAAGCTGAAGGAACTGGTCATCTCGTTGAAGGTGGACCGTCAGAAGTCCAAGGACGACATCCTCGCGGGCTACATCAACACCAGCTACTACGGCCGCAACGCCTACGGCATCCAGGCCGCGGCCCAGGCGTACTACCACGTCGACGCCCAGGACCTCTCGGTCGAGCAGGGCGCCTACCTGGCCGCGCTGCTCCAGGCGCCCAGCGACTACGACTGGGCGGTCGCCTCGCCGACCGGTAAGAAGTTGGTGCAGGAACGCTGGAACTACGTCCTGAACAACATGGTCGAGGAGGGCTGGCTGCCCAAGTCCGAGCGCGACGCCATGAAGTTCCCGGTGCCCAAGGACCCCACGGGCGCACCCGGTCTGGACGGGCAGAAGGGCTATCTCGTCGACCTGGCCAACCAGCAGCTGGAACAGCAGTTGATGGACCAGCAGGGGCTGACCCAGTCCCAGGCGGAGAACGCGGTCGTCGACCAGGGCTGGACCATCACCCTGAACATCGACAGAAAGAAGCAGGACACGCTGGAGAAGGCGATCAAGGCCCAGCTGACCAGCAAACTCGACCCGAAGAAACGCAAGGTCGACGGGAACGTCCAGGCCGGTGCCGTCTCCGTCGACCCCAAGACCGGCGCGATCGTCGCGCTGTACGGCGGTGTCGACTACTACAAGCACTACATCAGCAACGCCACCCGCCGGGACTACCAGCCCGCGTCGACGTTCAAGCCGGTGATCCTCGCCTCCGCGCTGGAGAACGACTCCCAGACGCAGGAGGGCAAGCAGATCAGCGTGAACACGCGCTACGACGGCACCAGCCGCCACCAGGTCACGGACAACGGCAGCAAGGTCGGCTTCGCCCCGCCCAACGAGGACGACCAGAGCTACGGCGACATCACGGTCCAGAAGGCCATGAACGACTCCGTGAACTCGGTCTTCGCGCAGATGGGCGTCGACGTGGGCATGGACAAGGTGATGAGCACCGCCAAGGAGCTCGGCATGGACACCAAGGGCATGCAGGCGGTGCCCGCACAGACCCTGGGCTCCATGGGCGCGAGCCCCCTGGAGATGGCCGGCATCTACGCGACGTTCGACAACCACGGCAAGAAGGTCACGCCGTCGATCATGAAGTCGGCGGAGAAGAAGGACGGCACCGTCGAGATGCCCGACCCGATCGGCGACCAGGTGATCAGCCGGACGGCCGCCGACACGGTGACCTCGGTGCTGACCGGCGTGGTCGACGACGGTACGGCCAAGCAGTCGGTGGCGGGCAACCCGCTGCGCAAGGGCCAGCAGGTGGCGGGCAAGACCGGTACGTCCGACAACAACAAGTCCGCCTGGTTCAGCGGTTACACGCCCGACCTGGTCACCTCGGTGGGCCTGTTCGGCGAGGACGCCAAGACGCACAACCAGACCACGCTGACCGGCGCGACCGGGCTGCTTCCGGGCAGCGGCCGCGTCAACGGTGGCGGCTACCCGGCCGAGATCTGGGCGTCCTACATGTTCGGCGTCACACAGGAGGCCAAGTTCGACCTGGACACCACGCAGGGCGCGGCCGTCCAGCCGACCCTGTCGCCGACCTTCACCTCGCAGCCGCCGTCCGAGACCCCGTCGCAGACACCGTCCTCCTCGGCTCCGGCGACGTCCGAGGCGCCGCCGACGAGGAGCCAGTCGCCGACGCCGCCGTCCGCGCCGCCGTCGCGGACGCCGACGAGCCCGGCACCCCCGTTCCCGTCGGACACACCGTCGGACACCCCCAGCAACCAGCCGTGGAACCCGGGTGACCAGCCGTAGGCCGTACGCCGACGGGAGCGCCCCGAAAGAGGCGCGGGGAACTGCGCGCCCCGCCACGACGGACGCGCGGTTCCCACCGGCCCGAGCCTGCCCGAGCCCGGCGCTCAGCGACCCGCGGTCAGTCGCCGTTCACCTCGTGGGCGATCCGGTCGCCGATCTCCTTGTCGATGTTCCGCCAGTACAGCAGCGCGCGGTCCAGCACCGGGCGGGTGACGCCCTGCTTCAGATGGCCGCTGACGTTGGAGACCAGGCGGTCCCGGGCCGCGTCGTCGAGGACCTCGCGGACCATGGTGCCCGGCTGGCCCCAGTCGTCGTCCTCGCGGTGCAGCGCGTACGCCTCGCGCACCATCTCGCCCGCCGTCCGCCAGCCCGCGATGTCACCGAACCGGGCGACGTCCGCGGCCGGCCCGCCGTACGAGTTCGGGGCGTACACGGCACCGGTGGCGGCGGGCTCGTACCGCATCGGGCCGTCCTTGGCGTACGAGTGGACCGGGGCGTGCGGCCGGTTCGGCGGCAGCTGCGCGTAGTTGGGGCCGATCCGGTAGCGGTGCGTGTCCGGGTAGGAGAAGAGGCGGCCGAGGAGCATCTTGTCCGGGGACGGGCCGACGCCCGGCACCATGTTGGACGGCTCGAAGGCGGCCTGCTCGATGTGGACGAAGTAGTCCTCCGGGTTCCGGTTCAGCGTCATCCGGCCGACCTCGATCAGCGGGTAGTCGCCGTGCGGCCACACCTTGGTCAGGTCGAACGGGTTGAAGCGGTAGTCCGGCGCGTCGTCGAACGGCATGACCTGGACGCGCATGGTCCAGCTCGGCGCGTTGCCCGACTTGATCGACTCGTACAGGTCACGGCGGTGCACGTCGCCGTCCACGCCCGCCAGCTGGTCCGCCTCGGCCTGGGTGAGGAAGTCGACGCCCTGGTCGGTCTTCATGTGGTACTTGACCCAGAACCGCTCGCCGCCGCCGTTGACCCACATGTAGGTGTGCGAGGAGTACCCGTTCATGTGGCGGTACGTCTTCGGGATGCCGCGGTCGCCCATCAGCCACGTCACCATGTGCGCGGACTCCGGGGACAGCGTCCAGAAGTCCCACTGCATGTTGTTGTCGCGCAGCCCGCTGTCGGGCCGGCGCTTCTGGGAGCGGATGAAGTCCTGGAACTTCTGCGCGTCGCGTACGAAGAACACCGGTGTGTTGTTGCCCACCAGGTCGTAGTTTCCGTACTCCGTGTAGAACTTGAGCGCGAAGCCCCGGGGGTCGCGCCAGGTGTCGGGGGAGCCCTGCTCGCCCGCGACCGTCGAGAAGCGCGCCAGCATCTCCGTACGCTTCCCGGGCTGGAAGAGGTCGGCCTTGGTGAACTGGCTGACGTCGTTGGTGACCTCGAAGATCCCGTACGCTCCTGAGCCCTTCGCGTGGACCACCCGCTCCGGGACCCGTTCCCGGTTGAACTGGGCCATCTTCTCGATGAGGTAGTGATCCTGGAGCAGGACGGGGCCGTCCGGACCCACGGTGAGCGAGTGTTCGTCGCTCTCCACGGGGATGCCTGCGTTGTTCGTGGTGTACGGAGTCTGCTGGGGTGTCTGCGTCACGAGCTTCCTCCCGTCGTGCATGAGGATTCGTTCGGGTCGCTTCGCTCGCCCCTGCAAGTCAACTCCGCCGCCGCGACATCGGCAACATTTGGACCGGTTCTAAGATCGGCCGGCGCCGGCGCCGGCGCCGGGACCGGCCGGCCGGTCCCGGTATCCCGGCAGGCGTACGCCGCCTGCCGGGCACTCGTGCCTGTCGGGGCACTAGGACCGGTTCAGCTCGAACCAGACCACCTTCCCGGTGCTCAGCCGGGTGGCGCCCCAGCGCCGGGCCATCCTGTTGACCAGATACAGCCCGCGCCCGCCCTCGTCCGTGGCCCGCGCCTGACGCAGCCGCGGCAACTGCGGAACGTCGTCGCCGACCTCGCAGCGCAGGACATCGGTACGCAGCAGACGGAGCGTGACCGGTCGTGACGCATAGCGCACAGCGTTCGTCACGACCTCGCTGACCAGCAGCTCGACCGAATCGCTCAGCTCCTCCATACCCCACCGGGACAGCGCCCGCCGGGCCAGCCGACGGGCCCGCCCGGGGGCGGCGTCCTCCGGCTCCAGGAACCAGTACGCCACGTCGCTCGGCGCGATCCCGTCGAAGCGGGCGGCGAGCAGCGCGATGTCGTCGTCCCGGTCGCCCGGCCCGAGCATGTCCAGCACCTCGTCGCACAGCGCTTCCAGCGGCGGCGGATGGTCGGGGCCCGTCAGCTGCGCGGTCGCGGCCAGTTTCTCCCGCAACTGCTCTATGCCGGTCCACACGTCCCGCAGCCGGGACTCCACCAGACCGTCGGTGTACAGCAGGAGCGTGGCCCCGGCGGGCGCGTCCAGCTCGACGGCCTCGAAGTCCACCCCGCCGACGCCGATGGGCGCGCCGGCCGGTACCCGCAGCACCTCGGCCTCCCCGCCCAGGTGCAGCAGCACCGGCGGCGGATGCCCGGCGTTGGCGATCGTGATGCGGTGCGAGACCGGGTCGTAGACCGCGTACAGGCAGGTCGCCATGCGGTCCGTGCCCAGCCGCTGGGCCTGTTCGTCCAGGTGGTGCAGCACCTCCTGGGGCGGCAGGTCGAGGCCGGCCAGGGTCTGCGCGGTGGTACGCAGCTGACCCATGATCGCCGCCGAGGTCATGGAGTGGCCCATGACGTCGCCGACGACGAGCGCGACCCGGCTGCCGGGCAGCGGAATGGCGTCGTACCAGTCGCCGCCCACCCGGGCCGTCTCGGCGGCCGGCAGGTACCGGGAGGCCAGCCGGACACCCGTGGGCCTCGGCAGCGTCTCGGGCAGCATCGTGCGCTGCAACTCGTCGGCGATGTACGCCTCACGGCCGTACAGCACCGCCTTGTCGATGCCGAGGGCGCTGTGCGTGGCCAGCTGCGCGGCGACCAGGAGGTCCTCGTTCTCGAAGGCCAGCCGCTCGGGACGGCGCAGGAACAGCGCGGCGCCGATGACACGGCGGCGGCCGCGCAGCGGCGCGAGGATCGCGCGCCGGCCCTCCGGCACCACCGACTCGCTGCCCTCGCCGAGCAGCTCCGGCAGCGCGGCGCGGGCGGCGGGCGCCTCCGCGAACACCGGCCGCACACCGCGCAGCACCTCACTGAGGGCGCCACCGGGCCGTACCTCGCACAGTTCGGCCGTGAGCGTGGACAGCCCGGACAACTCGCCCGGCTCGGACTCCGCCGACCCGGGCAGGAAGCCGCCCTCGGTGTCCCGTTCCTCCGGGATCCGGTCGGTGCGGCGCAGCCGCAGCACCACCGGGCCGGTGGGCCGTTCGTCGCCGACCGGCAGCGGGTCGCGCAGATAGACGAGGATCGCGTCCGAGAAGGTCGGCACGGTGGCCCGGCACAGGCCCATCACGATCTCGTCGAGGTCCAGGCCGCGGGCGATCCGCCGGGTGGCGGCACCCACGAACCGCAGCCGCTCCCCGTCCCGGCGCATCGGCGTGGGCCGGGACGGCTGCCCTCCCCGTACGGAACGGCGCTCCTGCTCGCTGCCCGGCTGCGGCGGGACGGCCTCCGGCGCGGGGCTGGGACGCGGCCGGTGGGGGTCGGTCTCGGCGGTGGCCGGCTGGGTGTGTTCGGGGTCGGCCGCCGGGGACTCCTTCTGCTGGCCGCGGGGTGCGGCGCCGCCCGGCGAGGAGGGCGCCTCACCGGCGGTCTGGGCGGGCAGGGCGGCGCCGTAGGGCTGCGAGGAACGCAGGAGCGCCCCGCGGGACTCCGCGGGGTCGGCGCCCGGCTGGGGGCGTTCGTAGGACGTCGGGTGTTCCGTCACGCGTGTCGAATCCATCCGTCCGGGGCTGCGCGCCGTGCGCGCAGTACGTCCCGCAGGAATCCCGATACCCGCAATACGTGCCCCAGGAACGGGATTCCCGCGTGGTCAGAGGTTGTTCCTGTGTCACCGGCGAACCGTCTCAGGTCCGGACCGGTACTGCCCTCGTACCCCTCACTCACGTCCTGCCGCCCCTCGGTGACGTTCGGTCAGACCCGGCGTTCTCAGCCGGAGTTGCTGCTGTGCGCCCTTGTGGAGGACGATCCTACGGTTGTAGACCGGGGGCGCATCAAGAGTCTCATGAGGACACGTGCGCGGGCGTACGGTCCCAGTCCTCCGGCAGTGACGGTACCCCCCAGGACGGGTCAGGGCGCCAGTGTTGCCAGCCTTCGCGAAACGGCGGGCCCCAGGCGCGGATCACCTCCACCGCGGACCGCCCTGCCCGCCGCACCCGTTCGGCCTGGTCGGCGTCCATCAGCCCGTCCCGCTGGGCCTGCGCGAACTCGTCCTCGTCGCGCCAGTGCCAACTGCGGTCCGGGTACACGGAGATGTCCAGGAAGTGGTCCTCGGAATCGACTCCGCCGTCCCAACGGGCCAGCGGTTCTTCGAGGTTGACGTACCAGTTCTTGAACTGCCAGGCCGGCTCCCAGAACAGCCACACCGACCAGGGTTCACCGGGCCGGGCCAGCTTCAGCACCCCGGTGCCGAACCAGTGGTCGCGCTGCACGGTCCGCGGCCTGGTGTACCGGGACTCCAGCGGCTCGACGTGCACCGGCGTGCCGTCGGCCAGCACCGGCTTCACACACTCGGTGCCCGGCGCCAGCCATACGGCGAGCAGGTCCGCGTCGTCCCGTACGACGGTGACGGGGCGGGCGATGTGGACGTGCGTGCCGCCGTTCTCCCGGTACCGCCACAGAATGTGACTGCCGGGCGCCCAGAACCCCGCCGGGCCGCCCGCTCCCCCGTCTGTCATGGGTCTCACCGCTCCGCCGTCTGCCATGCACAGATATTAGGTGCCGCAGGCATACGACGCTGCGATGGGCGTCACGGTTCTCGTGGCGGAAATCTTCTTCACGGACGAGTCATCCGCAGGACATCCAGCGCCTCGTCGAGCTGCTCGACCGTCAGATCGCCGCGTTCCACGTACCCGCCCTCCAGGACGGCCTGACGGATCGTCTTCCGCTCGGCCAGTGCCCGCTTGGCCACCTTTGCTGCCTCTTCGTACCCGATGTACCTGTTCAGGGGTGTCACCACCGAGGGTGACGACTCGGCGTACTCACGGGTCCGGTCCCGGTCGGCGACGATGCCGTCGACCGTGCGGTCGGCGAGCAGCCGGGAGACGTTGGCGAGCAGCCGGACCGACTCCAGTACGTTCTTGGCGAGCACCGGCAGCATGACGTTCAGCTCGAAGTTGCCGGCGGCGCCGGCCGTCGCGATGGTCGCGTCGTTGCCGATGACCTGCGCACAGACCATGAGCACGGCCTCCGGCACCACCGGGTTGACCTTGCCCGGCATGATCGAGGAGCCCGGCTGGAGGTCGGGGAGCCGGATCTCGGCGAGCCCGGTCCGCGGCCCGGAGGACATCCAGCGCAGATCGTTCGCGATCTTCGTCAGCCCGACCGCGACGGTGCGCAGCTGACCACTGGTCTCCACGATCCCGTCCCGGGCGCCCTGCGCCTCGAAGTGGTCGCGCGCCTCGGTGAGCGGCAGCCCGGTGACCCGCGCGACCTCCGCGATGACGGCCGCGGAGAAACCCGGCGGCGTGTTGATGCCGGTGCCGACCGCGGTACCGCCCAGCGGCAGCTCGGCGAGCCGGGGCAGCGCCGCCCGCAGCCGCTCGACCCCGTACCGCACCTGCGCCGCGTACCCGCCGAACTCCTGGCCCAGGGTCACCGGAGTGGCGTCCATCAGGTGCGTCCGCCCGGACTTCACCACGTCGGCGAACTCGGCGGACTTGCGGGCCAGCGCGTCCGCCAGGTGTTCCAGGGCGGGGACCAGGTCGTGCGTGACGGCCGCGGTGGCCGCGATGTGGATGCTGGAGGGGAAGACATCGTTGGACGACTGCGAGGCGTTGACGTGGTCGTTGGGGTGCACGTCCCGGCCGAGCCGCTCGCTCGCCAGGGTGGCGATGACCTCGTTGGCGTTCATGTTGGACGAGGTGCCGGACCCGGTCTGGAACACGTCGACGGGGAAGTGCTCGTCCCACGCGCCCGCGGCGACCTCCCCGGCCGCGACCTGGATCGCCTCGGCCACGTCCTCGTCGACCACGCCCAGCTCGGCGTTCACCTTCGCCGCCGCCGCCTTGATCCGCGCGAGCGCCTCGATGTGCGCGCGCTCGATGCGCTGCCCGGACACCGGGAAGTTCTCCACGGCCCGCTGCGTCTGCGCCCGCCACTTCGCCTGCGCGGGCACCCGCACCTCACCCATGGAGTCGTGCTCCACGCGGTACTGCCCGGTCTCGTTCCGGTCGTCTGTCATGAGACACCTCCATGCGGATCAGCATCCCCTGACGGCACGATGTTCCCGGCCGTCACCTGCCGCGCGCCCGCACCCTTTCGTTCATCCGGTCTGTTCAACCGGTCCGCCCATCCGGTCCGCCCATCCGGTCCGCCCATCCGGTCCGCTCATCCGGTCCGTCTTGTTCATCCGGTTCATCCGGTTCATCCGCCTCGTCCGGGCGGCCGGACGAGGCGGTGCGGCGCGGCCGGCAGTCAGCAGTCGCGTACCACTTCCGTGTCCGTCCCGCACTCGGTGACGAACGGCCCCCACGAGCGGAGCTGGAAGACCTGTTTCGGTTGGGCCGCGAAGCCGCGGGCGTGGAAGGGCCTGCCGTTGTCGGTGATGTCCTGGGTGTGCTGCCCCGTGGAGTCGACGTAGGTGGCTTCGAACGCCTTCCAGGTGCAGTCCTTCGTCCCGGTGAAGACCTGGATGCGCAGTCCTCCGGGCGCCGCGCCGTTGCCGAGGTCGATCTTCTTGTGGGTGAAGTACGGCTCTCCGTAGTGCTCTTCCTCGTCCCCCGTGATCCGCGGGACGGCGGTGGAGCCCGTCAGGTCGAAGAACATCCCTTCGTAGCTGCCCCCGGCCTGTCCCTTTTCCTCGATGGCGGCGACTGCCCTGGCCGGTGTGCAGGTGAGTCCTTTGACACGCAGGTCGTTGATGACCAGGCTCGCCTTCCGGTCGCTGAGGAGATCCACCAGCCAGGCTTCGGCGTATCCGTAGCGGGGGGAGGCGACCTGCATCGAGGGAACCGTGGCGTCCGAGATGAACACGGGGCGTCCCTGATGCGCCTCGGCGAACGCGGGGATCGGATTGTCCTTGGCCCGCATGCCGAGTAATTCCGCCTTGTCCTCGGCGGAGAAGGGCGAGTCGAAGATCGTGGCGTCGGCGTACTCCGTGTCCGGACGGACCGACGCGGAGAACGCGGGCCCCTCCCGGTCGACCTTGTCGTCGGCCTGGCTGGAGACCCGGGCGTCGTGTTCGGCGGTGAACCAGGCCCAGCCGCTGCCCACCAGGAGCGCGAGGACCGCGGTGGCCGCGGGCCAGCCCAGCCCGACGACGAACCGCCGGTTGCGCCGCCGGCGGTCCGTGCCCGCCGCCTCGGGTACGACGCCGGCGATCACGTCGTCCATCAGCGACGGCGTGCCGGTCGGCTCCCCGCCGTCGTCTCCGGAGGGCTGCGGATCCCCTGGCTCCGGTGCCGACGGGGGCGGGGTCGCCCCAGGGGGTGTTCCGCTGTCGGCCATGACCCACCTCACTGGAGCGAAGACTGCGAGACAGAGGAGAACGATGCCATGGCACAGCGGAAGAGAGAGCCCCCAGCATGCGGCTGGAGGCTCTCTGCGCGGGTCGGGGAGGGACCCGGTCCGAGGATCAGCCGGTCAGCCGAGGCCCGGCCCCCGCACGGGGATCGACGTGAACGTCGGCTGCGGTGCCGGATCCTGGAAGAAGTCGTTTCCCTTGTCGTCCACGACGATGAACGCCGGGAAGTCCTCGACCTCGATCTTCCAGACGGCCTCCATGCCGAGCTCCTCGTACTCGACGACCTCGACCTTCTTGATGCAGTCCTGGGCGAGCCGCGCGGCGGGCCCGCCGATGGAGCCGAGGTAGAAACCGCCGTGCGCGTCGCACGCGGCCGTGACCTGCTTGCTGCGGTTGCCCTTGGCGAGCATCACCCTGGAGCCGCCCGCCGCCTGGAACTGCTCGACGTAGGAGTCCATGCGCCCGGCGGTGGTCGGGCCGAAGGAACCGGACGCGTAGCCCTCCGGCGTCTTGGCCGGGCCCGCGTAGTACACCGGGTGGTCCTTCAGGTACTGCGGCATCTCCTCGCCCGCGTCGAGCCGCTCCTTGATCTTGGCGTGCGCGATGTCACGGGCCACCACCAGCGGGCCCGTCAGCGACAGCCGGGTCTTGACCGGGTACCTGGTCAGCTCGGCGAGGATCGCCTCCATCGGCTGGTTCAGGTCGACGCGGACGACGTCGCCCTCGTCCAGGTGCTCGTCCGTGGTCTCCGGCAGGAACCGGGCCGGGTCCGTCTCCAACTGCTCCAGGAACACGCCCTCGGCGGTGATCTTCGCCAGGGCCTGGCGGTCCGCCGAGCAGGACACCGCGATGGCGACCGGGCAGGAGGCGCCGTGCCGCGGCAGCCGGACCACCCGGACGTCGTGGCAGAAGTACTTGCCGCCGAACTGCGCGCCGATGCCGATCTTCTGGGTCAGCTCGAAGACCTTCTCCTCCAGCTCCTCGTCCCGGAAGCCGTGGCCGAGCGGTGAACCCTCGGTCGGCAGGTTGTCCAGGTAGTGCGCGGAGGCGTACTTGGCGGTCTTCAGCGCGAACTCGGCGCTGGTGCCGCCGACCACGATCGCCAGGTGGTACGGCGGGCAGGCGGCCGTACCCAGGGAGCGGATCTTCTCCTCCAGGAACTTCATCATGGAGGACTCGTTCAGGACGGCCTTCGTCTCCTGGTACAGGAACGACTTGTTGGCGCTGCCGCCGCCCTTCGCCATGAAGAGGAACTTGTAGGCGCCGCCGTCGGTCGCGTACAGCTCGACCTGTGCGGGCAGGTTGGAGCCGGTGTTCTTCTCCTCCCACATGGTCAGCGGCGCCATCTGCGAGTAGCGCAGGTTCAGCTTGGTGTAGGCGTCGTAGATGCCGTGCGAGAGGGCCTTCTCGTCCTCGCCCGCGGTCAGGACGTTCTGGCCGCGCTTGCCCATGACGATCGCGGTACCGGTGTCCTGGCACATGGGGAGCACGCCCGCCGCCGCGATGTTCGCGTTCTTCAGCAGGTCCAGCGCGACGAACTTGTCGTTGGCCGACGCCTCCGGGTCGTCGACGATGCGGCGCAACTGGGTGAGGTGGGCCGGGCGCAGGTAGTGCTGGATGTCGTGGATCGCCTCCTCGGCCAGCTTGCGCAGCGCCTCCGGCTCGACCTTGAGGAACGTCCGCCCGTCGGCCTCGAAGGTGGAGACACCCTCGGAGGTCACCAGCCGGTACGGGGTGGTGTCCTCTCCCTGGGGTAGCAGATCGGTGTACTCGAACTCAGGCATCCTCGCCCAATCCTCACTCGACAGGCAGCGTGTCCAGGCGGCCCGCCTCCGGGGCGCGCAAGCCGCGGAGCGGTCGCCTGCGGCCCACCGGCGACGGTGGGCGCCCACCAGCGTAGAACCTGGCGGTGACACGGGAGCTGTGAGGTCGGGCTCAGCGTCCCGTGCGGTTCGCCACGCCGGGTCGTCCCCACCCCCTAGTCGCGATCTATCGCGTTTCGGTACGCTGCTGCCGTGGACCTTCAGAAGCACGCCCAGCGGCAGGACGCGCCACCCCGCGTCATCGAACTGCGCGCCTCGGACGCCGACCGGGACCGGATCGCCGACATCCTGCGCGACGCCCTCGCCGAGGGCCGCCTGACCGCCGACGAACACGCCGAGCGCGTGGAGGGGGTACTGAACGCCAAGACGGTCGGCGAACTGGAGGTCTTCATCCAGGACCTGCCGGCCGCCCACGGGCGCTCAGCCGCCTCCGGCTACGCGCCGGCGCCGCCCCGCCCGGCCCCCGGCGCGATACCGGTCGAGGCGGACGCCAACGTCGTGGCCGTGCTCAGCGCCGCCACGCGCAAGGGCCGCTGGCACGCCGGGCGCCGACTGCACGCGTACGCGATCTTCGGCAGCGTGGAGATCGACCTGAGCGAGGCGATCTTCGAGTACCAGCAGGTCGTCATCAAGGCGGTCGCGGTCTTCGGCGACGTCCAGATCCGTGTCCCGGAGAACGTGTCGCTGCGCGGCACCGGCGGCGGCGTCCTCGGCAACTTCGAGGTGGACATGCTGGATTCGGTCGAGTCCGACGCGCCCGTCGTCTACGTGGACGGGTGGGCGGTGCTGGGCAACGTCGAGGCCCGGCCGAAGCGCGGCAAGCTCGTCGCGGACATCCTCGATCGCGTTCACCACAAGGTCGACAAGACTTTGCGCAAACACCTCGACCGTTGACGGCTGTGAACCGGACCGGATTCGGAACGGCTCGGTCCTGCGCGATCCGCTGCACGGGGTCGTGAACCGGCCGTCGCACTCCTGCAGATCGGAACGCAGTGCATAGGCGCGCGCACAGCGGGTAGGGCTTGCTGCATCGTCTCTCGCTCGCGAAGCCGTCGTCAGGAGTAGACCGTGCTGCAACCGCCGCATTCGTCACTGCAGGTAGCTGCCGTTCCGGCCCAGTGGGTGCCAGCGCGCGAGCGGGACCAGGACTCCCCTTGGCACACGGAAGCGGTGTGCCGGCGGGACGAGGCGGGGCTGTTCTTCGCCCCGTCCAAGGAGCCCACCGCCGCCCGGCTCTCCCGCGAGGAGGCGGCCAAGCGGGTCTGCGCACGCTGTCCGGTGATGGTCGAGTGCCGCGAGCACGCGCTGCTCCAGCCCGAGCCGTACGGCGTCTGGGGCGGACTCACCGCCGCCGAGCGCCGCGTGGTACTGGCCCGGCGCAGGCGCCGCGAGATGGAGCTGAAGAAGACGGCGCGGGCGGCGGGACGCATCGCGGCGGCGGGCTGACCGAGCCCAGGCCGGGCCCGAGCGCTGGGCCCGTGCGCCACGCCCTTGTGCCCGTGCGCCGGGCCCGTGCGCCACGCCCTTGCACCGAGCGCGCGCATCGAGTCCTCGAACCGAGCGCGCGCATCGAGTCCTCGAACCGAGTCCCCGCGGCGAGCCTTCTGTCCGGGGTCCTCGGGTACGGCCGTCTACGGCTGTCGGCGCCCCCTCCGCACCGGGGACGCCGACTGGTCCGAGTTCCCCTCCGGGTCTACTTGGCGCGGTCGAAGTCGATCGTGCTGTAGGCGCGCAGCTTGCTCAGCCGGTGCTCGGAATCGATCCGGCGGACCGTGCCCGACCGCGACCGCATCACGATCGAGTCGGTCGTCGCGGTCTCCGAGCGGTAGCGCACCCCGCGCAGCAACTCGCCGTCGGTGATGCCGGTGGCGACGAAGAACACGTTCTCGCCGGTGACCAGGTCCTCCGTGGTGAGCACGCGGCCCAGGTCGTGCCCGGCGTCCAGCGCCCGCTGCCGCTCCTCTTCGTCCTTCGGCCACAGCTTGCCCTGGATGGTGCCGCCGAGGCACTTCACGGCGCACGCCGAGATGATGCCCTCGGGGGTGCCGCCGATGCCCAGCAGCAGGTCGATGCCGGTGCCTTCGCGCAGGGCGAGGATCGAACCGGCGACATCGCCGTCGGAGATCAGCTTGATCCGCGCACCGGTCTCCCGGATCTCCTTGATGATGCCCTCGTGCCGCGGCCGGTCGAGGATGACGACCGTGACGCCCTCGGGCGTGGACCGCTTGGCCTTGGCGACCCGGCGGATGTTCACGGAGACGGGCGCGTCGATGTCGACGAAGTCAGCCGCCTCCGGTCCCGTCACCAGCTTGTCCATGTAGAACACGGCGGACGGGTCGAACATGGAGCCGCGCTCGGCCGCCGCGAGGACCGCGATCGCGTTCGGCATGCCCTTGGCGGTCAGCGTGGTGCCGTCGATCGGGTCCACGGCGATGTCGCACTCGGGCCCGGTGCCGTCACCGACCCGCTCCCCGTTGTAGAGCATCGGGGCCTCGTCCTTCTCGCCCTCGCCGATGACGACCACGCCGTTCATCGAGACGGTGGAGACGAGGGTACGCATGGCACGGACCGCGGCGCCGTCGGCGCCGTTCTTGTCACCGCGCCCGACCCAGCGGCCGGCGGCCATCGCCGCGGCCTCGGTCACCCGGACGAGTTCCAGGGCCAGGTTCCGGTCGGGAGCCTCGGAGGGGACGTCGAGTTCGGACGGCAAGTGATGATGCTCGGTCATCGGTGCGCACCTTTCTGATACGACGACGGCCGGATGAGGGTGTTCGTCCCGACTCTAGCGCCAGGTGAACAAAATGAGCAGGGGCCCCCACGGATGAGCGCGGAGGGCGCCTGCGACGATAGGGGGCGTGGCAGGTTCGAACGGCAAGCAGAAGACGGTCCGGGACATGATCTTTTCCCTGGGCCTGATCGGGATCGCTGCGGGCGTCATCTACGTTTTCGTCCCGCACGACGACCACGCCCCCGACATCGAGCGGGTCGACTACCGCGTGGAACTGCTCACGGCACGCCGCGCCGCCCCCTACCCGGTGGCCGCGCCCGAGGGCCTGCCGAGCACCTGGAAGGCGACGTCGGTGCGCTACCAGGGAGAGAGCTTCGACCGCTGGCACCTGGGCTTCCAGGATCCCGGCGGCCAGTACGTGCAGGTCGAGCAGTCGACCCAGAAGCGCGCCGATTTCATCGACCAGGCCAGCCAGGGCGCGAAGGCCACCCAGTCGACCGAGAAGATCGGCGACCGCACCTGGACGCGCTACAGCGGCGACCGTTACGACGCCCTCGTCCTGGACGACACGCCGGGCTCCACCACGGTGGTCGCCGGGACGGCGTCGTTCGAGGGGCTGGCGAAGATGGCGCAGGCGCTGAAGCTGTCGTGACCCGCGACGGACGGCGTGCGCGGGCATTCCCCGCCCACGGACCCGGCCCCGCACGACATCATCGCCTGCCGCCTGCCGCCTGCCGCCTGCCGCCTGCCGCCTGCCGCCTGCCGCCTGCCGGCAGCCGCCTGCCGCCA
>NZ_JBHJUV010000057.1:0-59631 GCF_042268025.1 Streptomyces sp. NPDC056161 | reverse complement strand
GGAGAACATCTGGCTCAGGACCAAGCGGTACAACGCCAGTGGAACGGTGGCCTCGGGCACCGGCGGGGTCTGCTACCTCTACTTCCCGGCGCAGCCGACGGCGCGCCAGCGGCAGGCGCTCGCGGCGGTCGGCGTGCGCTGAGCCCGCGGGTGGCACGGCCCCTGTGGCACCGGGGGCCGTGCGCCTGTGACCAACCTCTCCGCGGCGCGGGCCGTCGGCGGTGGCATGGTGGACAGCACGGTGGGGGAATCCGTCCAGCGCAGCCGACCCAGTGAGACGCCATGACCGCACACTCAGCCGCCACCGCCCGCACCCGCACCGGTGGCCCCCGGGACAACGGGCCGAAGATCGTCGAACACGTGGTGGGCTGGGCCCTGGTCGTGGTCCTGGCGATGCTCGTGACCCAGCTGGGCCTGCTGTGACGTTCTGACCCGCGGCGGAGTCCCGGGCCCCTTCAAGGCAGGGTCCGAACCGGACACCGCCCGACTGCGCGCCGCCGTCGGGCCGTGGACGCGTGCACCGCACCGATCGGCAGCCGCCGCCGGGGGCCCTGCGCGCCATCATCGACAGCCGTCGCGGCGGCCCTGGGTGACATCGCAGGGCCGGACCCCACCTGTCCGGCGCCGCCCGCGGGTCAGGCCCGCCGGGACGGCAGAGGCGGGACGCGGGCCCCTCGCCCCCGCCCCGCCTCGCCGTGCGCCGTGGGTCTAGCCGATGGCGTTGATCAGTTCGCCGTTCGAGGTGTCCCCGCTCAGCTCCCAGAAGAAGGTGCCGCCGAGGCCCTGCTCGTTCTTGTAGGCCATCTTGGTCGCGATGGTCGACGGGGTGTCGTAGCTCCACCAGTCGCTGCCGCACCTGGCGTACGCGGTGCCGCCCACCGTGCCGGTCGCCGGGCACTTGGTCTTGAGCACCTTGTAGTCGTCGATGCCCTGCTCATAGGTACCCGCCGCCGGGCCGGTCGCCGTGCCGCCGGGGGCGTCCTGGGTGACGCCGGTCCAGCCGCGGCCGTAGAAGCCGATGCCGAGCAGCAGTTTGTCGGCCGGTACACCGAGACCCTTCAGCTTCGCGATGGTCGCGGAGGTGTTGAAGTCGGCGTTCGGGATGCCGGAGTAGGAGGTCAGCGGCGAGTGCGGGGCCGTCGGACCGGTCGCGTCCCAGGCGCCGAAGAAGTCGTACGTCATCGGGTCGTACCAGTCGACGTACTGTGCCGCGCCCGCGTAGTCCGCCGCGTCGATCTTGCCGCCGCTGGAGGCGTCCGCGGTGATCGCCGCGGTCACCAGGCCGCTGGAGCCGAACTTCGAGCGCAGCGCCGCCATGACGTTCTTGAAGGCGTCCCGGCCGCTGGTGTCACAGGTGTTGCCGCAGGCGTTCGGGTACTCCCAGTCGATGTCGATGCCGTCGAAGAGACCGGCCCACTTGGAGTCGTTCACCAGGTCGTAGCAGGACTGGGCGAACCCGGCCGGGTCCTTCGCGGCCTCACCGAAGCCGCCGGACCAGGTCCAGCCGCCGAAGGACCACAGGATCTTCAGGCCGGGGTGCTTCTGCTTCAGCTTGAGGAGCTGGTTGAAGTTGCCGCGCAGCGGCTGGTCCCAGGTGTCCGCGACGCCGTCCACGGACTCCGCGGCGGTGAAGGCCCGGTCGGTCGCCGCGTAGGAGTCGCCCATCGCGCACTTGCCGCCGGTGACGTTGCCGAACGCGTAGTTGATATGGGTCAGCTTGTCGGCCGAGCCGGAGGTCTCGACGTTCTTGACGAGGTAGTTGCGGTCATAGACGCCCCATTCCGTGAAGTAGCCGACGACCTTGGAGCCTGCGGCGGCGGCCTTCGGTGCCGGGGCGGTGGCGGCGGCCGTGGGGGAGGCCGCCGTGGCACTGCCCGCGCCGGCCAGCAGCCCGGCGCCGAGGACGGCGCTGCACACGGCCGAGAGCAGCCCCCGCAGGGGGCGGCGGGAACGAAGGGAAACGTGCATCGGTGTGTCTCCTCGTGGGGGAGAGGGAACGCGTGCCGATTGGCATGAACGCGGTCAAGCGTTGATCCGAGAGGTTAGGAGGACTAGACCACTCGGGTCAATGGTTCGGACCAGTTTCAGGATCAGGGGCAGGTGGAACACCTCCCGGAGTAAGCGCTCGTTAACTGGTGACCGAAGAGTGCCGATCGGGCATACTCACAGCACACAGCCGCAGGCCGGCGCCTTCCGTGACCCGGGAGCGCGCGCCGCGACGGCGTGGGAACGACCCAGGCGGAGCCGCCCCACCCAAGGCGCGCGTTCGCCGATGCGCCCGACAAGGGAGGAGACCGTCGTCATGTCCGACCGCGCCCCTCGGTCCGTGGAGCGTCAGCTGCCCACGGACGAGGCCAGGGACCTGATCTCGCTCGTCCGCGAGATCGCCCACCGCGAGATCGCCCCGCGAGCGGCCGAGGAAGAGGACGCCGGGCGCTTCCCGCGCGAGATCTTCACCCTGCTCTCGGAATCCGGACTGCTCGGCCTGCCCTACGACTCCGAGTACGGCGGCGGTGACCAGCCCTACGAGGTCTACCTCCAGGTCCTGGAGGAACTGGCCGCGGCCCGGCTCACCGTCGGCCTCGGGGTCAGTGTGCACACCCTGGCCTGCTATCCGCTGGCCGCCCACGGCAACAAGGAACAGCGGGCCGAACACCTGCCCGCCATGCTCGGCGGCGGACTGCTCGGCGCCTACTGCCTCTCCGAGCCGTCCTCCGGCTCGGACGCCGCCTCCCTGCGGACCAGGGCGGTGCGCGCGGACGGGGTCGCCGCCCGGGACGGGGGCGCCGCCGGCGCGAGCGGGGCCGGGCGGGGCGGGGACTGGGTGATCGACGGCACCAAGGCGTGGATCACACACGGCGGGGTCGCCGACTTCTACACGGTGATGGCGCGTACCGGAGCGGCGGGAGCGCGCGGGATCACCGCCTTCCTGGTGCCCGGCGACGCCGCGGGCCTGAGCGCGGCGGCCCCGGAGAAGAAGATGGGCATGAAGGGCTCGCCCACCGCCCAGCTCCACCTCGACGGCGTGCGGGTGTCCGACGGGCGGCGGGTGGGCGAGGAGGGCCAGGGCTTCGCCATCGCCCTGGCCGCGCTCGACTCCGGGCGGCTCGGCATAGCCGCCTGTGCGATCGGGCTGGCCCAGGCGGCGCTGGACGAGGCCGTCGGCTATGCCGCCGACCGCCGGCAGTTCGGGCGGCCGATCTCCGACTTCCAGGGCCTGCGCTTCCTGCTCGCCGACATGGCGACCCAGATCGAGGCGGGCCGCGCGCTCTACCTGGCCGCCGCCCGGCTGCGTGACGCGGGTCTTCCGTTCGCCAAGCAGGCGGCCATGGCCAAGCTGCACTGCACCGACACCGCGATGCAGGTGACCACCGACGCGGTGCAGATCCTCGGCGGGTACGGCTACACCGCCGACTTCCCGGTGGAGCGCTACATGCGCGAGGCCAAGGTCCTCCAGATCGTCGAGGGCACCAACCAGATCCAGCGGATGGTCATCGCCCGTCATCTGGCGGGGCCCGAGGGGCGCTGAGCCGGACGGGCGTCGGGCCGCACCCGCTCCGGGCGCACTCCGCTCCGGGCGCACCCGATGGGGGCCGCGGTCCGGGGCGGGTACGGCTTCCGGCCGCCACGGGCGGATGACCGCGGCGGCCGGACGGACCGGCCGTCCGGGTCGACGTCCGGGTCGGCGTCCGAGTCCGGGTCGGCGTCCGGGTCCGTCCTGTTCCGCCTCTGGCTTCGTCCGGTTTGCTGACGTACCGTCAGCTCCACTGTCTCCTGGGGGATGCCGTGGCCGACGACCGTCCCGTACCGCTCGACGAGTACCCCGTCCACCAGGTGCCGCTGTCCATGAAGCACCTGGCCACCGGGGACCGGAACGCCTACGACCGCTGCATCTTCCACGTCCTCGACCACCACGGACGCGCCCTGCTGATCATCGGGCTCGGGGTCTACCCCAACCTCGGCGTGATCGACGCCTACGCCACTCTCCGGCTCGGTGACACCCTGCACGCGGTGCGTGCCTCGGACGTGCTCGGCGAGGACCGGATGCGGCTCGCCGTCGGCCCGCTCAGGATCGAGGTCGAGGAGCCGCTGCGCCGGCTGCGGCTGACGGGCGAGGGCGCGCTGTCGTACGACCTGACGTGGACCGCCGCCTTCCCCGCCGGGAGCCCCACCACCTCCAGCGCCGCGGCGACCGGCTGACCCTGGAGGGGCGCCGATTCGTCCAGGCCGGCACCGTGGCGGGCGTGATCCGGGCCGGTGACGAGGAACTGCGGGTCGATGCCGCCGAGTGGACCGGCACCCGTGACCGCAGCTGGGGCGTGCGGCCGGTCACGGGGGAGGAGGGCGGGCGGTTCGCCGAGGAGCAGCCGACCGAGGGCTTCCACTGGATCTGGTGCCCCGTCCGCTGCGCCGCCCTCCTCCCGGGCCCGTCATGGAGCGGGTCGCCGGGCGGGTGTCTCCGGACGTCATGCCCTATACGTACGAGGGGAGTTGGCTGCACGCGGCGAGCCCGGCGGAGCGCGCGCACCTGGAGGCCGCCACGGTGGGGCTGCTGGCGCGGCTGCATGATCAGGTGCCCCCGGCCGAGGCCGGGTTCCTCGCGCTGCCGGGCGACGGCGACTGCCTGCGGCGGCACGTCACCGCCCAGCGCGACTACTACGCCTGGGTGGTGGAGGGCCTGCCCAGGTCACCGCTGATCGAGGCCGCGTTCGACCGGCTCGCCGAACTCTGGCCACGGGAGCCCGTACAACCCGTGCTCACCTGGGGAGACGCACGCATCGGGAACGTCGTCTACGACGGCTTCGACCGTCGCCGTGCTCGACTGGGAGATGGCGGCGCTCGCCCCGCGAGAGGTCGACCTCGGCTGGACGGTCTACCTGCACCGCTTCTTCCACGATCTGACGGTGGCCGCTGGACAGCGCGGACTGCCGGACCTGCTGCGCCGCGAACGCGTCGAGGAGCGCTACGCCCGGCTCACCGGCCGCCCGCCCCGGGACATGGACTTCCACATCCTGTACGCCACCCTGCGGCACGCGATCGTGATGCTGCGCATCGCCTACCGGCAACTGCACTTCGGAGAGGTCGCCCGGCCGGCGGGCCCGGACACACTGATCCTGCACCACGACAGTCTGCGTGCCATGGTGCAGGGCGATTACCGGGACTGACCGGGCCGGTTCAGGCGGCCTGGCGGCGCATTTCCGGTACGCGCATCGGGCGCGAACTCGGGCCGCCGACGTGCGAGAAGGGCTGCGTCCGCCAGTTCAGACTCTGCGGCAGCGTCAGCAGGAGAGCGGTGTCCTGCTCCTGGGGGGTGACCGACTCGTCCGCGGACCGGGCCTCGGCGGCCGAACGGCCCGTGCCCGAGCACACCGTGAGGCCGAACGGGTTCCACGGCGAGGCGCACAGCGCGTGCTCCGGCAGGACGTCCTCGTCCGCCAGCAGGGCGATGGGCTGCGCGCAGTCCGGGCAGATCACCCGGTACATCTCGAAGGTGTCGTAGGCGTCGAGTTCCTCGATGTCGTCGGCGTAGGGTTCGACGCCCTCCGGCTGGGGCTCGACCGCCGGCTGCTGCCGTTTGGACGCGGTACGACCAGGGCGCTTAAGACTCTGCATGGGATTCTCCCCCTCGGGCTGGGCCGTGAAGGCGCTGCGGCCTCGACCACAGCAAGCATTTCCCGTCCGCTCTCGGCGGTAATCACGAGAACATTACGGAGCCAGTCCAAAGGCTGTGGCGTTCGTCACATGACGTTCGTTGCCGCCCGGTGCGGCGGATTTGTCCCTCCGTAACGCGGTCGCCGACCCCCGGAGGTGTCTCAAACCGGGTATGACCTGGGTTGCTCGGGTATCCGAGGAGATCGAGCGCACTGTAGGTTTTGGCGCCATGGAGGAGCTGGACCGTCAGATCGTGCAGCTGCTCGTCACCGACGGGCGGATGAGCTACACAGACCTGGGCAGGGCCACCGGCCTGTCCACGTCGGCCGTGCACCAGCGGGTGCGCCGGCTGGAACAGCGCGGAGTCATCCGCGGCTATGCCGCGATCGTCGACCCCGAGGCCGTGGGGCTGCCCATGACCGCCTTCATCTCGGTGAAACCGTTCGATCCCAGCGCGCCCGACGACATCGCGGACCGCCTCGCCGGTGTCCCCGAGATCGAGGCGTGCCACAGCGTCGCCGGCGACGAGAACTACATCCTCAAGGTGCGCGTGGGCACACCGCACGAACTGGAGGAACTGCTGGCCCGGCTGCGGTCGCTCGCGGGCGTGTCCACGCGTACCACGGTGGTCCTGTCCACGCCCTACGAGGCCCGGCCGCCGAAGATCTGAGCCGCGGGGTGGCGCGGCGCACCGAGCCGCGGGGCGGCACGGCGCACCGCACGATCCTCTGAGGTCTCTGTCTCTGGTCTCGGGTCGCTGGTCGTTGTCTCTCTGGTCTCTGCCGTCGCTGCCTTCTCCATCTGATCTGCCGTCTCCGTCGGCTCGGCGGAGACGGCGGTCTCGGCGGCCCCGGCGGACCCGGCGGACGTGGTGGCCCCGTCGGTGTGCGCCCGGCGGCGCCGGTGCGGACGGGCGCACCCGTCCGTATCCGCCCGGTCGGCGAGTGCCCCCGCGGTGCGCCCCGAGTGCCGTGCGGCCGGTGATCCGCGAGAGACTGTGGGGCATGAGCGAGCGACCCTCCGACCCGAAGACCGTTCTCCTGCGTCGAGGAGAAGTGCACAGTCCCGCCGACCCCTTCGCGACCGCGATGGTCGTGGAGCACGGCCAGGTCGCCTGGGTCGGTTCCGAGGGCGCCGCCGACGCCTTCGCCGAGGGCGTCGACGAGGTGGTCGACCTGGACGGCGCCCTGGTCACCCCGGCCTTCACCGACGCCCATGTGCACCTCACCTCCACCGGCCTGGCCCGCACCGGCCTCGACCTGTCGGCGGCCCCCACCCGCGAGGCGGCACTGGCCCTGGTGCGTGAGTTCGCCGCCGCCCGCCCGGGGGACCGGGTGCTGCTCGGACACGGCTGGGACGCCGCCCGCTGGCCCGGCGGCCGGCCCCCGACCCGCGCGGAACTGGACGAGGCCACCGGCGGGCGCCCGCTCTACCTCTCCCGCATCGACGTCCACTCGGCCGTCGTGAGCACCGCCCTGCTGGACCTGCTGCCGGACCGGATCACGCGCGAGGACGCCCCGCTCACCGGCGACGACCACCACACCGTGCGGGCCGCGGCGTTCGCGGCCGTCACACCCGCCCAGCGCACCGAGGCGCAGCGGGCCGCCCTCGCGCACGCCGCCTCCCTCGGCATCGGCACCCTCCACGAGTGCGGCGGCCCGCGGATCTCCTCCGAGGACGACTTCACCGGCCTGCTGGAGCTGGCCGCGCGGGAGCCCGGCCCGCGCGTCGTCGGCTACTGGGCCGAACAGGCCGACGAGGGCGTCGCGAAGGCCCGGCAGCTGGGAGCGTTCGGCGCCGCGGGCGACCTGTTCGTGGACGGCGCCCTCGGCTCGCACACCGCCTGCCTGCACCAGCCCTACGCCGACGCCGACCACACCGGCGTCGCCTATCTCGACACCGCCGCGGTCACCGCGCACGTGATCGCCTGCGCCGAGGCGGGGATCCAGGCGGGCTTCCACGCCATCGGGGACGCCGCGGTGACGGCCGTGGTGGAGGGCGTGCGCGCCGCCGCCGACAAGATCGGTCTCGGCCGGGTCCGCGCGGCCCGGCACCGGGTGGAGCACGCGGAACTCCTCACGCCCGAGACCATCGCCGCCTTCGCCGAACTGGGCCTGACCGCCTCCGTCCAGCCCGCCTTCGACGCGCTGTGGGGCGGTGCGGAGGGCATGTACGCCCGGCGGCTCGGCCCGGAGCGGGCCCGTGCGCTCAACCCGTTCGCGGCCCTGCTGCGGGCGGGCGTCCCCCTCGCCCTCGGCTCCGACAGCCCCGTCACCCCCCTCGACCCCTGGGGCACGGTCCGCGCGGCGGCCTTCCACCGCACGCCCGAGCACCGCATCTCGGTACGCGCCGCGTTCACCGCGCACACCCGGGGCGGCTGGCGGGCCGTGGGCCGGGACGACGCGGGCGTCCTGGTGCCCGGCGCGCCCGCGGACTACGCGGTGTGGCGCACCGACGAACTGGTCGTGCAGGCACCGGACGACCGCGTCGCACGCTGGTCGACGGACCCGCGTTCGGGCACGCCGGGACTGCCCGACCTGACCCCGGGCCGTGACCTGCCGGTCTGTCTGCGCACCGTGGTGGGCGGGCGGACGGTGTTCGTAGGGCCGGGCGAGTGATCTCCCGGGGTGGCGCGGCGGCGATCGTCGTCCGCCGTCGCGTCGCGCGACCTGCGCATCCTCCGCGACGTCCTGGGACGGACAGGTATCCATGCAGGTCAAACGGCTGTTGACAGCCTGCGGCCGGGGGCCGGTAGGTTCGGCCGAGTCCACCACCGGACGCCCGACCGGGGAGCTTCCGCGCACTTGTCGCAGCGCCGCTGGGTCAGGGACGGTGTGCCGCACGGTGCACCGTCGCTGGGAGCCAGGCTCAGCGCCCGCGCCGACGAGGGAACGTTCCGGCCGGTCGGGGAGGTGCGACCCGGGTGGGGCCCGGACGCTCAGTAGACAACGGCTTTCGGTCGACCCGCAGCCAGCGGGTCCCAGGTCGGCCCGAAGGGCGCCGGGCCTCCATCCGCAGCGGGAACCCGCGCCGGGCGCGTGCTCTTACCCCGCTCTTGCGGAATCGACACCGCCACACAAACCAGTCAGCACGTCATCGCAGGCGACGGCCACTATGGTGGACCCCTGCGTACGACATGAAGGGACAGCAGTGAACGACGGCGACGGGACCCCCGCGGCTCAGTCCGGGGGAAGGCAGTTCGGTCCGCTCGGTACGGCTTTGGTGATCATCCCGACCTACAACGAGGCGGAGAACATCAAGGCGATCGTCGGCCGGGTACGCAAGGCCGTCCCCGAGGCGCACGTGCTGGTGGCCGACGACAACAGCCCGGACGGCACGGGCAAGCTCGCCGACGAACTCGCCGTCGCGGACGACCACGTCCAGGTGCTGCACCGCAAGGGCAAGGAGGGCCTCGGCGCCGCCTATCTCGCGGGCTTCCACTGGGGCCTGGAGCACGGCTACGGCGTGCTGGTCGAGATGGACGCCGACGGCTCCCACCAGCCCGAGGAACTGCCCCGTCTGCTGACCGCGCTCAAGGGCGCCGACCTGGTGCTGGGCTCCCGCTGGGTGCCGGGCGGCCGGGTGGTGAACTGGCCCAGGAGCCGGGAGTTCATCTCCCGCGGCGGCAGCCTCTATTCGCGGCTCGCCCTCGACCTGCCACTGCGCGACATCACCGGCGGCTACCGCGCCTTCCGCCGCGAGACCCTCGAAGGTCTCGGTCTCGACGAGGTCTCCTCCCAGGGCTACTGCTTCCAGGTCGATCTCGCCCGCCGTGCCGTCAAAGCGGGCTACCACGTCGTCGAGGTCCCGATCACCTTCGTCGAGCGGGAACTGGGCGACTCCAAGATGAGCCGCGACATCCTCGTGGAGGCCCTGTGGCGGGTCACCTCCTGGGGCGTGGGCGAACGGGTCGGCAAGATCACGGGCAAGGGCAATTCCTGACACTCGGCCGGAGGGGGGCCTGAGGTCACGGTGGCCCGTGCCCCTTCGGGCGTCGGCCGCCCCCTTGTCCCGTACAGAGCAGGACCCAGGCACACTGGGAGTATGACGACTGGCGATCAGACCCCTCCGCCCTCCGCCCGGCCCCGCCGCTCCCGACTGCGCCGGTATCTGCCGCTGGGCATCGCCGTCTGGTTCGTGCTGGAGATCTGGCTGCTGACCCGGGTCGCCGGAGCGGCGGGCGGTCTGACGGTGTTCCTGCTGCTGGTGGCCGGCGTCGTGGCCGGTTCTGTGGTCATCAAGCGGGCGGGCCGCCGCGCCTTCCGGAGCCTGAACGAGGCGATGCAGCGCGGTGGTTCCCCGGAGCGCGGCGGCGGCAACGGCCTGATGATGCTGGGCGGCCTGCTGCTGATCATCCCGGGGCTGATCTCGGACGCGGCGGGTCTGCTGCTGCTGATCCCCCCGGTCCAGCAGGCCGTGAGCCGGTACGCGGAGCGAATCTTCGAGCGCCGTCTGCGCAAAGCGGCCCCGGGCTCCCTGGGCGACGCTTTCCAGCAGGCCCGCATTCACCGTCCCGACAGCAAGGTCGTCCAGGGTGAGGTCGTCAAGGACGACGCCGACGCACCGGGGGACGCGACGGGCGAGCCCCGCCCGCCCCTGACCCGCTGAGGCCCGCCGCGCCCTGCGCCGCCCCTGTTCCTGCTGCCCCCGTTCCTGCGGCGGCGGGATGACGCAGAACCGCGTGACGCAAAACGGTGGGACGCAGAACGGTGGGACGCAAAACCGCGGGCGCCGTACGTCTGACTCACGTACGGCGCCCGCGGTAGTTCACGTGCGTGGTTGTCCGGCTGCTCGCTAGGCGGACTTTCGGCTGTCCCGGGGATGAATCGCGATGTTCATCGCCCCGGAGCGCAGGACCGCCAGACGCTCCTCAAGGACCTCTTCGAGCTCCTCGCGGGTGCGCCGCTCCATCAGCATGTCCCAATGCGTGCGCGCCGGCTTGGCCTTCTTCTCCTCAGGGCCGTCGCCGTCCACGAGGAGTGCCTGGGCACCGCAGACCTTGCACTCCCACTCCGGCGGGATCTCCGCCTCGACCGAGAAGGGCATCTCGAAGCGGTGCCCCTTCTCGCATGCGTACTCCACGGCCTGGCGCGGGGCCAGGTCGATACCGCGGTCCGTCTCGTAGCTGGTCACCACGAGGCGGGTACCGCGAAGAGCTCGCTCACTCATGAATCGTGCCTCCCGGGCTTGTCGCCCACAGGACAGGTGTCGCTGTCGTCGTCATCCGGTCAACGTCCGGTCGGCGGTAAAGATTCCCGTCCCGAGTCCCGTTCCGGGTCATGCGTCGCCGTCGTAGCCGCAGCCTTGTCAACCAGTGCAGTACCCATCGGCGCCTGGTTTGTCACATCTACTAGCAGATGTCACCCAGCGTTTCGGTAACTCTGACGCGCAGTAACGGTACGCCTGGCAGGCCAAACGCGTACACTACCGTCCTTTGGCGGCGAGCGCTAAATCCGTGCTAAATCTTCCCCGGGACCGGGTTCCCGGCCTCGCCGATCGCCCTGCGCACGGGAACCCGTGCGAGCAGCGCGAACCCGATGACGAAGAAGGCCACCAGGGAGACGATCGCCGAGCGGTAGCTGCCGGTCAGCTGGTAGGTGAGACCGAACAGCAGCGGGCCGAGCCAGCTCATCCCGCGGTCGCTCACCTCGTAGGCCGCGAAGTACTCGGCCTCCTTGCCCGGCGGGACGAGGTGCGAGAACAGGGACCGGGACAGCGCCTGGCTGCCGCCGAGCACCAGCCCGATCCCGGCGGCGAGCACGAAGAACCACACCGGCGCCCCGGCGGGCAGGAAGTATCCGGCCGCCAACGTGAGCGTCCACGCGACGAGCGAGCCGAGGATCGTGCGCTGCGCGCCGTAGAGCCGGGCCAGCCGCCCCATCGCCAGCGCTCCCGCCACGGCCAGCACCTGGACCAGCAGCACCGCCACGATCAGCGTCGACTGGCCGAGTCCCAGTTCCTCGGAACCGTAGACCGACGCCTGTGAGATCACCGTCTGGATGCCGTCGTTGTAGACGAGGTAGGCGAGCAGGAAGGCCAGCGTCAGCGGATGCCGGCGCATGTCGCGCACGGTCGCCGCGAGCTGCCGCAGCCCGGGGGCCGTGACGGCGGCGACGGTGGAGCGGCGGTCGCGCAGCCGGCGCAGCGGCACGAGTGTGAAGGCGCCCCACCACAGGCCGGCCGAGGCCAGGCAGATCCGCACGGCGGCCGTCTCGGACAGGCCGAAGGAGTCGTGTGCCGAGTAGAGGACCAGATCGACGACCAGCACCAGGGCGCCGGCCGCGTAGCCGAAGGCCCAGCCGCGTGAGGAGACCGCGTCGCGCTCCTCGGGCCCGGCGATCTGCGGCAGATAGGAGTTGTAGAGCATCATCGCCACGGACTGCGCCGCGTTCGCGACGATCAGCAGCAGCCCGCCGAGCAGATAGCGGTCGCCGTCCAGGAAGAACATGGCCGTCGTCGCCGCGGCCCCGGTGTACGCGGCGGCCGCGAGCAGGTGCTTCTTGCGGCCGGTGCGGTCGGCCAGGCCGCCCGCCAGGGGCATGACCACGACCGCGAGGATCACCGACAGGGACACCGAGTAGGCGAAGAACGAACCCGCCCGCACGGGTATCCCGAGCGGGTGCACGAAGCCGTCGGAGTCCGCGGCCGCTTCGGCGACCGAGGTCAGATAGGGACCGAGGAAGACGGTCAGGACACTCGTCGAGTAGACCGAGCACGCCCAGTCGTAGAAGTACCAGCCGCGCTGTTCGCGCCGCCGTTCGGCGACGTCGGCCGCCCCCGCCCGCACGGTCTGCGTGCTCACCCGTGCCCTCGCTTCCCCGCTGAAGGTGCCGCCCTGAAGGTGCCCGCGCACGGGCCCGGTCGGGACGGGGGCGGTCAGGCCCAGACGCCCCGGTCCTCCATGACCTTGCGCAACGTGTCGATGTGATCGGTCATGATGCCATCGACTCCGAGGTCGAGGAGCCGGTGCATCCGTTCCGGTTCGTTGACCGTCCACACGTGCACCTGAAGCCCCCGCGCGTGTGCCGCGCGGACGAAGCGGCGGTCCACCACGGGGATGCCCGACTGGGACTCCGGGACCTGCGCGGCGACCGCGGAACGGCGCACGGCGGCGGGCAGCCCCCAGGAACGCAGTCGCAGCCCCAGCACGCCCCGGGTGCCGAACGACGTGGCGAGCCGCGGCCCGGCGCGCCGCTGGGCGCGCACCACCCGCCCCTCGGAGAAGGAGCCGACACAGATCCGGTCCCAGCAGTCCGTGCGCTCGACCAGGTCCAGGAACGGCCGCAGCGTCGGCTCCGCCTTGAGATCGACGTTCCAGCGCACCTCGGGGAAGGTCTCCAGCAACTCCTCGAAGAGAGGCACCGGTTCGCTGCCCGCCACGCGCGCGTCGCGTACGGCCGACCAGGGGAGGTCGGCGATCCGGCCCGCTCCGTCGGTGACCCGGTCGAGGGTGTCGTCGTGGAAGGCGACGAGCTTCCCGTCCGCGGTGCGGTGCACGTCCGTCTCGATGTACCGGTAGCCGAGTCCGACCGCGCGCCGGAACTGCGCCACGGTGTTCTCCAGACCGTCGGCGGCACCGCCCCGGTGGGCGAACGGGATCGGCCCGGGATGGTCGAGGTAGGGGTGGCGTCGCGGCGTGCTCACGGACGCAGTATCGCCCGTCCGGGTGACCCGGCGGCAACGGCCGCGCTGCCGCGGGATGCCGACGGAACGGCGAACACCCGCAGGAAGACCTGTGCCAGCGGCCCTATGGACAGCGCGTACAGGAAGGTGCCGACACCGACCGTGCCGCCGAGGGCGAAACCGGTGACGACGACCGCGACCTCGATCGCCGTGCGCATCAGTCTGATCGAGCGGCCGGTGCGCCGGTGCAGCCCCGTCATCAGGCCGTCCCGCGGACCCGGGCCGAGGCGCGCCGCTATGTAGAGGCCGGTCGCGGCGCCGTTGAGCACGATGCCCGCGAGCATCAGGGGGATCCGCACGGCGAGCGTGCGCGGCTCCGGGACGAGGGCGAGGGTGCCGTCCATGGCGAGTCCGACGGCGACGACGTTGGAGACCGTGCCGAGGCCGGGGCGCTGGCGCAGCGGGATCCAGAGCAGCAGCACCGCGGCGCCCACGGCGATCGACACCACGCCGATGGTCAGCCCGGTGAGCCGGGCCAGGCCCTGGTGCAGCACGTTCCAGGGCTCCAGGCCCAGGCCCGCCGCGACGAGGAGTGCCGAACTCGCGCCGTACAGCGCGAGACCGACGTACAACTGGACCAACCGTCGCCCGAGACGGCCGGGGCTGCGTGTGGACAAAGGAATACCCCCTGTATGGAGATGGTGGCCTGACTCATGGCACTCTGTGGCTGGGTAGGGAACCTCATCCAGGGCCAATCCGAGGCAGGTGGACTGATGTCAGTGGCGCAGTGGACCTCAGCGGTGGGTGCCGCGCAGCTCGCGCGGCTGCTCACTTCCCAGCAGGACCGCCCGGCCGGCCCCGGCACCCGCCGTCCGCCCGCCTACCGCGCGCTGGCCGACGGCGTCCGGCTGCTGGTGCTGGAGGGCAGGGTGCCGGTGGCCGCCCGGCTGCCCGCCGAACGAGAACTGGCCCTGGCGCTGTCCGTGAGCCGCACCACGGTCGCCGCCGCCTACGAGGCACTGCGCACCGAGGGCTTCCTGGAGTCCCGGCGCGGCGCGGGCAGTTGGACCGCCGTACCGGCCGGGAACCCGCTGCCCGCGCGGGGCCTCGAACCGCTGCCGCCCGAGTCGCTGGGCTCGATGATCGACCTCGGCTGCGCGGCCCTGCCCGCACCCGAGCCGTGGCTCACCCGGGCCGTCCAGGGCGCCCTGGAGGAACTGCCCCCGTACGCGCGCACCCACGGCGACTATCCGGCCGGAATCCCGCCGCTGCGCGCGATGATCGCCGAGCGCTACACCGCGCGCGGGATCCCGACCATGCCGGAGCAGATCATGGTCACCACCGGCGCGATGGGCGCGATCGACGCGATCTGCCACCTCTTCGCGGGGCGCGGCGAGCGGATCGCGGTGGAGTCGCCGTCCTACGCCAACATCCTCCAGTTGATGCGGGAGACGGGCGCCCGGCTGGTCCCCGTCGCCATGGCCGACGGGCTCGCGGGCTGGGACCTGGACCGCTGGCGGCAGGTGCTGCGCGAGGCGGCCCCACGGATGGCGTACGTCGTCGCCGACTTCCACAACCCGACCGGTGCGCTCGCCGACGAGGACCAGCGGCGCCGGATGGTGGACCTGGCCCGCTCGGCGGGCACGGTGCTCGTCGTCGACGAGACGATGAGCGAGCTGTGGCTGGACGAGGACCTCGACCGCGCGTCGCTGCCGCGGCCGGTGTGCGGGTTCGACCCGGCCGGCTCGACGGTGATCACGGTCGGCTCGGCCAGCAAGGCGTTCTGGGCGGGGATGCGCATCGGCTGGGTGCGCGCCGCCCCCGACGTCATCCGCAGCCTGGTCGCCGCACGCGCCTACGCAGACCTGGGCACCCCCGTGCTGGAGCAGTTGGCGGTGAACTGGCTGTTCGGCACCGGGGGCTGGGAGCAGGCCGCCGCACTGCGCCGCAGCGAGGCCCGGGAGAACCGGAGCGCCATGGTGGCGGCGGTACGGCGACAACTGCCGGACTGGGAGTTCGAGGTGCCCCGGGGCGGGCTCACCCTGTGGGTGCGGGCGGGCGGCCTGTCGGGTTCGCGGCTGGCGGAGATCGGGGAGCGGGTCGGGGTGCGGGTGCCCTCCGGCCCCCGCTTCGGCGTCGACGGTGCCTTCGAAGGCTATGTACGGCTGCCGTTCACCGTGGGCGGTGCGCTGGCCGAGGAGGCGGCGGTCCGGCTGGCGGCGGCGGCCCGCCTGGTGGAGTCGGGGGCGAGCACGGGGACGGAGGCACCGCGCACCTTCGTCGCGTAGCGCCGGGCGGCGGGTCGTCCTCGGCGCCGCCGTCCTCCGGGCACGTGCTCCGCCATCGGCGGTGGCGGGGTGTTCTTCGGCCGCGGGCCGGGGGTGGCCGGTCGCGCGGTTCCCCGCGCCACTGAGGGGGCGGTGGGCTGGACGGCCGGTTTTCGGCCGCGGTGGCGCCGCGTGGTGGGTTCACCTTCCTGCCGCCGCCCGTGGCCCGGAGTGCTCCCGGCCGCGGGCGGCGGTGGCGTCCGCCGGCCCGACCCCCACTGCCCTTGCACGGCCGGCGCGTTGCCCCCGCTCCGCCGTACCGGGGAGCCCCGGTCGCAGGAGCCGGTCGGAGGACGTCGGAGCAGAGGCGGGTGGATCAGGTGGGGCTCTCCGCCGCCACGGCGTCCGCCGCGACGGCCCTGGCCGGGGACGTCTTCGCCGACGTCTGCACGGGCGCCGTGTCCACCGGCGCCGTGTCCGCCGTCACGGTGTCGGCCGTCACCGTCACCGTGTCCGCCGGCGCTTTCTCCGTCGGCCCGGAATCGGCCCGGAGCTTCTTCAGCGGGATTGTCTCCACCGGCACCGGGAGCGCCTCCGTCCGGGCCGGATCCTCGTCCGCGGGAGCGGTCCGCGGCGGCAGCAGGGACAGCACCGCCTGCCGGTCGGCGTCGCTCGTGGCGTCGTCGTACGGGTCCGGGGTGGCGGGGACCTGGAGCCGGTGGACGGGGCCGTCGCCCAGCCGGGCGTAGCCGCGGCCCGGCGGCACGTGGACCGGCGCGGTCGTGTGCGGCAGCGCGCCGAGGACCGCGGCCAGGTGCTCCGGGGCCGCGGGTCCCAGCGCGACGCGCGCGCGTGTGTGCTGCCGTACGCCGTCGTCGAGCGCGTCCGCGTAGTCGAAGCCCTCGGCGACGACCACGGTCACATGGGCCGCGCGTCCGTGCCGCAGCGGGACCTGGAGCAGGGACTGGGGATCCGGGCGGCCTTCCGCCGCGGCCAGATGGGTGAGGGAGCCCGGACGGTCCAGCAGGATCCACAGGGGGCGTTTGGTGTCGTCCGGTGGCGGATGCCCGGCCTGCCGGGCCCGGTTGGCCGCGATCAGCCGCCGTTCCGTCTCGTGCGCGGCCCACTCCAGGCTGGCCAGTGCCCCGGTGAGTCCGCATTCGACGCCCAGCACCCCGTCCCGGCCGGTCAGACAGGCGTACTCGCCGGTGCTGCCGCCCTCGACGACCAGCACGTCGCCGTACCGGAGCGCCTGGAGGGCGACGGAGCGCAGCAGCGTCGAGGTGCCGCTGCCGGGCTGGCCCATGACCAGCAGGTGCGGTTCGGTCGAGCGGATCCCGGTGCGCCACACGACCGGCGGGACGTCACGCTGTTCGTCGCCGAAGCCGAGCGGCAGCGTGCGCTGGACCTCGGACGGGTCGGTGAAGCCGAGCACCGTCTCGCCCGGCGCGGTGACGAAACGCTGGGCCGCGATGTCGGTGGGCAGGGGGGCGAGGACGCTGACCGTGAGCTGGTTGGCCTCCTCGTCCCACCCGAAGCGGTACTCGCGGCCCCGCCCGGCCTTGGCGGCGAGCAGGTACTCGATCCGGGCCCGGGCCTCGGGCTCGGCGTCCGGGAAGTACGCCGGGTAGCGGATCACCAGGTGCCCCACGCGCCCCGCGTCGTCGAAGTCGTGGTCGGTGAAGGCGTTCTCCCAGGCCCCGCCGTGGATGAAGACCGGGGCGGGGTCGTCGGGGGACGAGAAATACGGCACCAGGGCCTCGTACAGCGACTGCAGGCGCTGCGTCTGGGACTCGTCAGGGCCCTCGGGCGCGGCCGGGGCGCGGTCCCTGCCGTGCCAGGCTGCCGCCGCCATCAGCGTGATGGCGGCGAGCAGCGGTCCGTACGGAGCGAGCGCCACGACCAGGACGACCGAGGCCACCAGGAACAGCAGTGGCCCGCGCTTGTCCTTGGGCGTGTCGGCCCACTTGTGCCGTCCGGCCGCGGCCAGACGGTTCAGTCCGCGGGAGACGGTGATCAGCGGGTGCAGGACGTCGGTGGCGCTGTCGGCCGCCGTCCTGGCCAGCTCCCGGCTCCTGGCGATCTGCGCGCTGCCGTAGCTCAGAATGCGGGGGAGAGGGCGCCGGGCCACTGCTGTCTCCTGACGGTGGGTGCGGGCGGGAGGAACGGCGTCAGAACTTGATGCCGCCGAGGAGGCTCGCCAGGCTCTCGCCGCCCGCTTTGATGCTCGGGGCGATGGCCGTACTGGCGAGGTAGAAGCCGAACAGGGACGCGACCACGGCGTGTGACGCCTTGAGTCCGTCCTTGCGGAAGAAGAGGAAGACGATGATGCCGAGCAGGACGACGCCTGACATGGAGAGAATCATTTGAGGTCTCCTGGTGTCGAGGGGGGACAGTCACCATGAGTACTTCCAGCATCACAGGGTGTATCTATACGACAAAAGGTGCAATTGGGTGAAATCTGGCTGATTTCCCCCAGGTGGCCGAGCCGCCTTGGCCCGGTCGAGCAGGACTCGCCGGACCGACGGGCGTGGCTCGTGCAGCCGGTGGGGACTCGCGATGATCTTTACCTCGGGCGCATCCGGTCATGTGCCCCCCGGCGGCCAGTACGCTGGCGATTCACCCGTACGGCCGGGCCCCGCCCGCTGCCGTAGGCTCTGTCAGTTCCGCAAAAGCCCTGAAGGAGAGGTGGTCCGGCCGATGAGTGAAGCCCCCGACCCCGATGTCGTGGAGCTGGCGACCAAGATCTTCGATCTGGCCCGGCAGGGGCGGACCGAGGCACTCGTGGCGTACGTCGACGCGGGTGTTCCGGCCAACCTCACCAACGACCGCGGCGACTCGCTCGTGATGCTCGCCGCATACCACGGCCACGCCGACGCGGTGCGTGCCCTGCTCGCCCGCGGCGCGGAGGCGGACCGGGCCAACGACCGGGGGCAGACCCCGCTCGCCGGCGCCGTCTTCAAGGACGAGATGGACGTCATCAGGGCCCTTCTCGACGGCGGTGCCGACCCCGCCGCGGGCACTCCGTCGGCCGTCGACACCGCCCGGATGTTCGGCCGGACGGAACTCCTGGACATGTTCGGGGCCCACTGACCAGACCATTCTGACCAGGCAGAACAGGGAAAAATGGGGGAGGCGGTGACAGGCCGCCGGAAATACGGTCGCGGCAGGAGAAACCCGCGAGTCATCATGACGACGTGGTTCACGGACGCGATGGCTGGGCAGGTGTTGCCGCACCGCGCGGACCGTGCTGCGGTCCGCATGGGCCACCGACGAGAGGCAGAGGAAGATGGTCTACAGCAAGCAAGAGACGGCGGGCGCCCCGACGTTGTGTCACGCGGCCAGGTAGTGCGTGTTTCCCGGTTGCGTCGACGCTTGATGTGAGGCTGTTTCCCATGTTCGATCCGGTCATAGCGCCCAGCGGAACGCTGCTCGGCCTGCTTCAGCGGGGCCGCGGCGACGGCACGCTGCACGCGCTCACCGCGCCCCGCGCCGAAGCGCTCGCGGCGCTGAACCACTGCGTGCTGCACGACCCCCGGCACGACTGGCAGGTCGAGAACCGCTCCCTGTACTACGCCCGCCTCTACCTCGACCTGAACGGCGGTCTCGACGAGGTCGAGGCGCATCTCTTCGACCCCGAGGACATCCGCGAAACCGACGAGTCGCGCACCGGCCTCGCTCTGGCCGTCCTCGGGCACCTCGCCTCGTACGGCAGGCAGGACGCGCTGCACCTGCTGCGCAGGTACGCCGCGCACGGCGCCAACTGGGCCTGGGCGCTGGACGAACTCGCCCTGCGGGACGACGACGCGGCCCTGCGCGCCCTCGCCGTGCCCGTCCTCGCCCGCTTCGGCACCGACGCCGAGGGCGAGGCCGAGCTGGCCGCCGCCGTCCGTGACGCCTTCGAGCCCCGGCCGTGGCGGCTGTGGGCCGATGATCCGCGCGAATCCATCGCCACGCGCGTGCGTGCCGCCCAGGAGACCGGCTGCTTCGACCGGTGGCAGCGCCAGCTGCGGCCGAGCGGACCACGCCCGGACTGGAGCGTGCACGCCGTCCTCGACTGGGCCCAGCAGGGCGTGGAACGCGGCACCGCCCTGCACGTTCCCGCCGCCCGCTGCCTGGTCGCCGTGGCCGGCCCCGAGGACCGGCCGGAGATCGTCCGCGCCGCCCAGGACGGCACCGAGGGAGCCCGGTGCACCGCCCTGCGGTACCTCGCCGACGCCGACGACCCCGACGCCCTCGCCCTGATCGAAGCCGCCGCGACCTACGGTCCGACGCCCGTCGCCCAGGCCGCGGTCGACGCCTTCGAACGGATGCGCAGCATCGCCGCCGTCGACCGCGCGCGCGGCTGGGCCCGCAGGCCCGACGTGCTCGGCGCCGCCGCCGGACGCATGCTCGCCTGCCGCGGCGCGGCCCGGGACAGCGGACTGGTGCTCGCGGCGCTCCGGGAGGCCGTCCGGGGCGAGGGACCCGACGCACCCACCCTGTGGACCCTCGTCGACGGCGCCGGACGCCTCGGCATCGCCTGCGCGGCGCCCGTGCTGCGCCATGTCTACCGCGAGACGGCCTCCTCCCACCTCCGCGGCCGCGCCGCCCGCGCCCTGGCCGCCACCGACCCCTCCTTCCCCACCGGATTCGCCGTCGAATGCCTCTGGGACTGCGAGGAGACCACGCGCGAGGTCGCCGCCCGGCACGCCGAGACCGGTGACGCCCGGGTCGTCGAGCGCCTGCGCCGGCTCGCCGCCGACCCGGCCGAGGAGGCGGAGGTCCAGACGGCCGTCCGCAGCCGCATCGCCCCGGACGGACGGTTCGCGTGAACAGCGGGTGACCCGGGGGACAGGAGCGCATGGACAGCGGCTGACCTGCCCGGGTGTGCAGTGCAACGCTCATAGGACGTTCCTCGTTCGGAAAGATCCACGTTGACGCGGCCACGTCCAGCACGGCGAGAACACGGGTATGCGTGTCGTCATCGTGACCGAATCATTTCCCCCCGACGTGAACGGCGTGGCCCACTGCGCGCTCCAGACCGCCCGGCACCTCGTCGATCGCGGTCACGCTCCCCTCGTCGTCGCTCCGGCCCCCGCTCCCGGAAACAGGCCCGACGCCTCCGCGCCGTGCCCTGTCGTCCACGTCCCCTCCCTACCGCTCCCGGGCTACCCCCAGGTCCGCGTCGCCCTCCCCAGCCGACGCCTCGCCGCGGCGCTCGTCGAGCACCGCCCCGACATCGTGCACCTGGCCAGCCCCTTCGTCCTCGGCGTCCGCGGCATGGCCGCCGCGGCCCGGCTCGGCATCCCCACCGTGGCCGTCTACCAGACCGACCTGGCCGGCTACGCCCGCACCTACATGGGCGCGGGCGAGGCCGCCGCCTGGCGGCGCATCCGCTCCGTGCACTCCGCCGCCGACCTCACCCTCGCCCCGTCCAGCGCCGCCCTGACCGACCTGGAGACACACGGGGTGCCCCGGGTGAAGCTGTGGCCGCGCGGCGTCGACACCGTCCGCTTCCGCCCCGACCACCGCGACACGGCGCTGCGCCGGGAACTCGCACCGAACGGCGAGGTCATCGTCGGCTACGTCGGCCGGCTCGCCCCCGAGAAGCACGTCGAACTGCTGGCCGGTGCCTGCGCCCTGGACGGCGTCCGGGTCGTGGTGGTGGGCGACGGGCCCAGCCAGCCCCAGCTCGCCGAGGCCCTGCCGGGCGCGGTCTTCCTGGGCCGGCGCACCGGGGAAGACCTCGCCCGGTTCTTCGCCTCGCTCGACGTCTTCGTGCACACCGGCCCCTTCGAGACGTTCTGCCAGACCGTCCAGGAGGCCATGGCCAGCGGCGTGCCGGTGGTCGCGCCCGCCGTCGGCGGCCCGCTCGACCTCGTCGCCCACGGGCACACCGGCCTGCTGGTCCCGCCGCGCGACGCGGACACGGTCCGGGACGCCGTACGGGCCCTGGCCGCGGACCCGGCGCTGCGCGCCGAGTACGGCACCGCCGGGCGCGCCACCGTCGAAGGCCGCACCTGGTCCGCGATCGGCGACCGGCTGGTCACGCACTACGAGAATGTGCTCGCGGCACGGAAGACGGCGGTGCCGGCATGACCACCGACTCCCTGCGCATCGTCAGGCTCGCCAACTTCGTCGCCCCCGCCTCCGGCGGTCTGCGCACCGCGCTGCGCGAGCTGGGCAAGGGCTTCCGGGTGGCGGGCCACGAGCCGGTGCTGATCGTGCCCGGCGAGCGCCACACGGACCAGGACACCGAGCAGGGCCGGGTCATCACGCTGCCCGGCCCGCTGCTGCCGGGCACCGGCGGCTACCGCGTCCTGCTCGACAAGCGGCGCGTCGCCGCCCTCCTGGAGGAGTTGGCGCCGGACCGGCTGGAGGTGTCGGACCGTACGACGCTGCGCTGGACCGGCCGCTGGGCCCGGCGCGCCCGGGTCCCCGCCGTCATGGTCTCGCACGAGACCGCCGACGGAGTGCTGCGCACCTGGGGCCTGTCGGAGAACGCCTCCCGGCGGGCCGCCGACGCCCTCAACGTCCGTACGGCGCACACCTACGCGCGCATCGTGTGCACCACCGAGTTCGCCGAGCGCGAGTTCGTCCGGATCGGTGCGCGCAACGTCGTACGGGCCCCGCTGGGCGTCGACCTGACCGACCGGCACCCCGCGCTGCGGAACCCCGGGGCGCGGGCCGTGCACGCGCGCGTGGACGAGACACTGCTGGTCATGTGCTCCCGGCTGTCCGTGGAGAAGCGGCCGGGCACGGCACTGGACGCGCTGGAGGCGCTGCTGCGGCGCGGGCGGCGGGCGGTGCTCGTGGTGGCCGGGGACGGACCGCTGCGGGCACGGCTGGAGCAGCGGGCCCGGGAACGCGGACTGCCCGTGACCTTCCTCGGGCACGTCTCCGACCGGACCGCGCTCGGCGCGTTGCAGGCTTCCGCCGACGTGGCCCTGGCTCCCGGACCGGCCGAGACGTTCGGGCTCGCCGCGCTGGAGGCCATGGCGTGCGGGACGCCCGTGGTGGCGAGCGCGTCGTCCGCGCTGCCGGAGGTCATCGGGTCCGCCGGGGCCACGGCGGCCGACCACGGAGAGGCGTTCGCCGACGCCGTGGAGACGCTTCTGGAACGCCCCGTGGCCGAGCGGCGGGACTCCGCACGCGCGCGTGCCGAGTGCTTCGGATGGGGCGCCGCGGTGGAGGCGTTCCTCGCCGCGCACGACGCGCCGGTGACGGCCCGCCGCGCCGGTGACGACGGTCCGACGGATCCGTCGGACCGCACCGAGGACGCAGCGGTGCCGAGCCGGGCGGGAGCGGGCGAGGCATCGGCGTCGGCCCGGTCCGACGGGGGCGAGGCGGCGGCGCGGTCGCGGTCCGACGCACCCGAGGCGTCCGGTGCGCCGGGCGGGTCCGGGGTGTCCCGTCGTGTCATGCCGGAGGGCGTGGCATGAGACCCGTCCGTTTCGTGGCGCTCGGGGACTCGCTGACCGAGGGCGTGGGCGATCCCGTCGGCGCCGGCTGGCGCGGCTGGGCCGCGCTGCTGGCCGGCGGCATGGCCGAGGGAACGGTGGAGTTCACCAACCTCGCGGTCAGCGGGGCACAGACGCGCGACGTGCTGGAGCGCCAGACCCCGGACGCCCTCGGCCTGCGCCCGGACGTCGCCTCCGTCGTGATAGGCGTCAACGACACCCTGCGCTGCACCTTCGACATCCACGCGGTGGCGGCCCGGCTCGACGAGGTCTACGCGGCGTTCACCCGGCAGCACACCGTCCTGCTCACCGCGTGCCTGCCCGACCCCGGCGCGATGCTGGGGCTGCCGGGCGCCCTGGCCCGCCCGCTGGCCCGGCGCCAGCGCGCCGTCAACACGGTGGTCCACGCGCTGTCCGAGCGGTACGGCGCCGTCCACCTGCACGCGGCGGAAGGCGCGTGGCTCACCGACCGGGCCATGTGGAGTTCGGACCGGCTGCACCCGGGCGAGCGGGGCCATCGGCAGCTCGCACTGCGGTTCCACGCCCTGCTCGTGGCGGCGGGCACCGCGACGGGCACCGCGCCCTCGCCCGAGCCGGAGTTCCCCGTGCCGACCAAGTCGGCGAGCTTGTGGTGGCTGGCGACCGCCGGCACCGCCTGGGTGGCGCGGCGCTGCACCGACCTGCTGCCGCAGTTGCTCAGGCTGGCCGCCGACGAGATGCGGCACCGCGCGCGGGGCACCAGTGCCCGCCTCGACCTGCGGGCCGCGGCCGCCGTCTCCGCGGCCCTCGCCGCCCTGTCGGTGGCGGAGCGGACGGACGCGGCATGACCGTTCAGCGGCGCCGTACGGCGACGAAACGGACCGGGGTGCCGGGCACCGCCTGCGCGGCGGCCGGGAGGTCGGCGGCGCGCACCACCGCGATCACCGGGTAGCCCCCGGTGGTCGGGTGGTCCGCGAGGAAGACCACCGGACGTCCGTCCGGCGGCACCTGGACCGCACCCAGGACCATGCCCTCGCTGGGAAGTTCGCCGGTCCGGACCCGTGCCAGGGCCGGTCCCTCCATGCGCAGCCCGATCCGGTTGCCCGCCGCCGACACCCGGTACGCGCGCGAGGTGAAGTCGCGCACGGCCCCCGGCGCGAACCAGTCCTCGCGCGGCCCCGGCGTCACGCGCAGCACGAGTTCGGCCGGCGGTCCCGGCTGCGGGGCGACGTCCACGCGCGCGTGCGGACCGGGCGGCGGGTCGCCCACGGGCAGCACCACACCGTCCGCGAGCGGCGCCGGACCCAGTCCGGACAGCAGGTCGGTGGACCGGCTGCCGAGCACCGGCTCGACGGCGATGCCGCCGGACACGGCCACATAGGCGCGTACCCCCAGCGTCGCGGCCCCCACCTCCAGCAGGTGCCCGGCCGGCACCCGCAGCGCGGTGCCCCAGGCGGCCGGGCGCCCGCCGACCCGGACCGGGCTCGGCGCGCCCCCGACCGCGACGACGACGCTCGAACGCGCCCGCAGGGCACAGCCGTCGAGTGTCGTCTCCAGAACCGCGGCGCCGGGCGGATTGCCGACCAGCCGGTTGACGAGTGCCGCCGCGGGCCCGTCCAGCGCCCCAGAACGGGCTACGCCGAGGTGGGCGTGGCCGGGCCGCCCCCGGTCCTGCACGGTGGTCAGGGCGCCCGCCCGGACCACCACGAGCGCACGGTCGGTCATGCGGTCGCCACCGGTACGAAGCGGACCCGGGCGCCCGGAGTCAGCAGGGCGGCCGGCACGCGCGCGTGGTCCCACAGGAGCGTGTCCGTGCGGCCGATCAACTGCCAGCCGCCCGGTGACGACCGCGGGTAGACGCCGGTGTACGGGCCGGCCAGCGCGACCGCCCCGGCCGGGACCGCGGTGCGCGGCGTGCCCCGGCGCGGTGTGCCGTAGCGGGCGGGCAGACCGGTGAGGTAGCCGAAGCCGGGGGCGAACCCGCAGAAGGCGACGGTGAATTCGGTGCCCGCGTGGATCCGGGCCACCTCGTCCTCGGGAACTCCCCAGTGGGCGGCGACCTCGCCGAGGTCCGGGCCGTCGTAGCGGACCGGGAGCGAGACGACCGTACGCGCGCGTGCGGGGGCGGCAGGCACCTCGGACGCGGTCAGCTCCCGGGCCAGGGCCGCCGGGTCGGCCAGACCGTCCAGGAGCACCGTACGGGCCGCCGGGACGATCTCCTCGGCCCTCAGCGAGCCCTCGGCGCGGCGGCGCAGCAGATCCGCGTGCAGCGCCTGCGCCTCCTCGGCCGAGGCGACCTCGACGAGCAGGGCGCGGTCGCCGACCGGCAGCGTTCTCATGCGAAGGCCACCACCCGGACCCCGGACGCCGTCAGGTGCTCGCGCACCCGGCGGGCCAGCTCCACCGCTCCCGGGGTGTCCCCGTGCAGGCACAGCGAGCGGGCGCGCACCGCGATGCGCGCGCCGGAGAGCGCCCGCACGGCGCCGTCGCGGGCCAGGTCGAGCGAGCGGGCCACCACCGCCTCCGGGTCGGTGAGCACGGCGCCGTCCTGTCCGCGCGGCACGAGCGTGCCCGCGTCGGTGTACGCGCGGTCCGCGAACGCCTCCGTGACGGTCGGCAGCCCGCACGCGTCCGCGCGTGCCAGCAGCCGGGAGCCCGGCAGTCCCAGCACGGGGAGCGCGGCACCGGTGAGCAGGACGCCGTCGACGACCGCCGCGGCCTGCTCCTCGTCGTGCACCACACGGTTGTAGAGCGCCCCGTGCGGCTTGACGTATCCCACGCGCGCGCCCGCCGCCCGCGCGAAGACCTCCAGGGCGCCTATCTGGTACGCCACCTCGGCGGCCAGTTCGGCGGGCGGCACGTCCATCGCGCGGCGCCCGAACCCCGCCAGGTCCCGGTAGGAGACCTGGGCGCCGATCGTCACCCCGCGCCCGGCCGCCAGTTCGCACACCCGTCGCATGGTGGCCGCGTCCCCGGCGTGGAATCCGCAGGCGACGTTGGCGCTGGTGACCACGGCGAGCAGCCGCTCGTCGTCGGTCAGCCGCCAGCGGCCGAAGCCCTCACCGAGGTCGGCGTTCAGATCGATGGAGGTATCGATGGAGGTATCGATGGAGGTCATGGGTCTTTCGAAGCTCCCTTCAGGACGTGGGGTGCTGCTCGTGCCGGGCGGTGTGGTGCTGCTCGTGCCGGGACGCGGGGTGCTGTCCGCGTCGGGACGCGGGGTGGTGCTCGCACCGGGCCGCGGTGTGTTGCCGGTGCCGGGCGGTGCCGTGCGGTGCTGCTGGTCCCGGGCCGCGGGTGTACTGCTCGTGTCAGGCCACGCGGTACTGCTCGTCACGGGCGTCGGTGAGGAACATCTGGCCCGGTGCGTGCGTGATGGCGAACGGCGGCCTGGAGGCCATCACCGCGGCCTGCGGGGTCACCCCGCAGGCCCAGAACACCGGGATGTCGTCCGGCGCGCGGTCCACCGGGTCCCCGAAGTCGGGCCGGTCCAGGTCCTCGACGCCGAGCGCGGCCGGGTCGCCGCAGTGCACGGGACTGCCGTGCACCGCCGGGAGCAGACTGCTCTCCCGGATCGCGCTGGCCAGGTGCCGCGGCGGCACCGGGCGCATGGACACCACCATCGGACCGCGCACCCGACCGCCCGGCCGGCACTGCCGGGTGGTCACGTACATCGGCACGTTGCGGCCCTGCTCGATGTGGCGGATGGGGACACCGGCCTCGGCCAGCGCCCACTCGAAGGTGAAGCTGCACCCGATCAGGAACGACACCAGGTCGTCCCGCCAGTGGGCGCGTACGTCCGTCGGTTCGTCCACCAACTCGCCGTCCCGCCAGACCCGGTAGCGCGGCAGGTCGGTGCGCAGATCGGCACCGTCCGCCAGCACCGTGCGCCAGGATCCGGCGTCGGTGACGTCGAGCACCGGGCAGGGCTTGGGGTTGCGCTGGCAGAACAGCAGCATGTCGTAGGCCCAGTCGGCGGGCACCGAGATCAGGTTGGCCTGGGTGTGACCCGCCGCGACGCCGGCCGTGGGACCGGACAGGCCCGCACGGAAGCGGGCCCGCGCGCTCGCCGGGTGCCACGCGTGCGCGTGCGGGTCGACGAGGACCAGGGGGCGGTCCTCGCATCGGGGTGTGCCGCTCATACCAACTCCTTCCCGCGGGTCTCCGGCAGTCCGAGGAGCGCCAGCGCCGCGATGCCGTATCCGAGCGCTCCGAAGACGAGCGCGCCGCCCACTCCCCAGCTGTCGGCCAGGAAACCCACGAGGGTCGGGAAGACGGCGCCCACCGCGCGCCCGGTGTTGTAGGTGAAGCCCTGCCCCGTGCCGCGCACCACGGTCGGATACAGCTCGCTGAGGTAGGACCCGAAACCGCTGAAGATCGCCGACATGCAGAAGCCGAGCGGGAAGCCCAGCACCAGGAGCAGGGTGTCGGCGCCGGCCGGGATGTTCGCGTACGCCAGGATGCAGACCGCGGACAGCAGGGCGAAGAGCCAGATGTTGCGGCGCCGACCCAGCCGGTCGGTGAGGTGACCGCCGGTCAGATAGCCGAGGAAGGCGCCGGAGATCAGGAAGGTCAGGTAGCCGCCGGTGCCGACGACCGACAGGCCGCGGTCCGACTTGAGGTAGGTCGGCACCCAGGTGGCCAGCGTGTAGTAGCCGCCCTGGACGCCGGTGGACAGCAGGCTAGCGAAGACCGTCGTACGCAGCAGACCCGGCGCCCCGGCCGTGCCCGGCCGGAAGATGGCCGCGAACGAGCCGCGCTGCGGGTTCCGTTCGCGGACCGCCGCCGCCTCCGGGGCGTCGTGCACCCGGCGGCGCACCCACAGCACGAGCAGCGCGGGCAGCGCGCCGGTCCAGAACATCACCCGCCAGGCCAGGTCGTCGCCGAGGAACGAGAAGACCAGCGTGTAGACGATCGCGGCCAGCGCCCAGCCGATCGCCCAGGAACTCTGGACCGCGCCGAGCGTGCGGCCCCGGTGCTTCGCGCTCGCGTACTCGGCGACCAGGGTCGCGCCGACCGCCCACTCGCCGCCGAAGCCGAGGCCCTGGAGGGCGCGGAACACCAGCAGCGTTTCGTAGTTCGGCGCGAAGCCGCAGGCCACGGTGAAGACGGCGTAGGTGATCACCGTGATCAGCAGGGCCCGGACCCGGCCCACCCGGTCCGCCAGCACCCCGGCCGCGGCGCCGCCGACCGCCGAGACCACCAGTGTGACGGTGGTGACCAGGCCGGTCTGGCCGCTGTCCAGGCCGAAGTACGCCGCCAGCGCGACCATGCTCAGCGGCAGCGTGAAGTAGTCGTAGGAATCCAGGGCGTATCCACCGAAAGCACCGGCGAACGCGCGCCGACCACGCGGGCCGAGAGCGTGCAGCCAGCCCAACGGGCCGTCGTCACCGACGCGTTCACGCGCGCCGGAGCGTTGGCCGGAGGGCAGTGTCTGCGGTGGAGGGGTCGAGCTCATGAGCACCTCGCAGATGAGGGACGGAGGGTGCGGGGACTGAGCTGAACGGGAGTCGTGCCGAGCCGTCGACGTGTGGCACCGGAACCGGGTGGAGCCGTACTGGGTGACACCGGAGCCGGGTGGAGCCGTAACCGGGTGGTGCGGGAGCCGGGTGGAGCCCTGGGCGGGTGGTGCAGGGACCGTGCTGTGCCTGACCGTGCCGTGCTGTGCCTGACCGTGTGGTGCCGTGCCTGACCGTGCCGTGCTGTGCCTGACCGTGTGGTGCGGAACCGTGCTGTGCGAAGCACCGTAGAGGATCGTTCAACGATCCTTCAATACCTACGTTGTTTCGTCCTCGTATCTGCGATTGAATTCCGGGCATGGCAGAGCAGCTGACGGGACTGGCCGGCGACCGCGCGCTCCTGGGGCGCACCAGCACCGCCGAGCGGGTTTCGGACATTCTCAGAAGCCGTATCGCCGAGGGCTATTTCCCGCCCGGCACCCGGCTGTCCGAGGACAGCATCGGCGGCGCGCTCGGCGTCTCCCGCAACACCCTGCGCGAGGCGTTCCGCCTGCTCACCCACGAACGCCTGCTCGTCCACGAGCTCAACCGCGGCGTCTTCGTGCGGGTGCTGGCCGTGGAGGACGTCGAGGACATCTACCGCACCCGCGCCCTCGTCGAGTGCGCCGTCGTCCGCGGCCTGGGCGAACCGCCGTACGCCCTGGACGGACTGGCGTCCGCGGTGACGGAGGGACAGGCGGCTGCCGCCGAGGACGACTGGAAAGGCGTGGGTACGGCCAATATCCACTTCCACCGGGAACTGGTCGCGCTGGCCGGCAGCGAACGCACCGACGAGCTGATGCGCAGCGTCTTCGCCGAACTGCGCCTCGCCTTCCACGTCGTCGACGATCCGCGTCGGCTGCACGAGCCCTACCTCGCTCGCAACCGCCAGATCCTGGAGGTCCTCCAGAAGGGCGACCGGGGCGAGGCCGAGCGGCTGCTCGGAACCTATCTGGCGGACTCGTTGGAGCGGGTCGTGGACGTCTACCGTCGGCGGGTCGGCCAGAGCGGCCACGACGTCGACTGAGCGGGCGGGCGGGCGGACGGACGGGCCGGCGCCGGCTGACGGGCGGAGCGGGCCGTAGCGCCCGCTGAGGGCGTGGCGCGGGCCACAGCACCGGCTGAGCGGGTGGCGCGGCCACCGGCTGAGCGGGGGCGCGGCCACCGGTTGAGCGGGTGGCGCGGGCGTCGGCACTCGCCGAGGGCGTCTCGCGGTGCGGTGACGGCCGCCGCTTCTGCGTCGTTTGGGTCGTTGTCAGACGGAGGACCTAGTCTGTGCACCGTGACTTCGCCTGCATCGACGGACAGCGTTCCGCCCCAGTTCAGCGTGGGGCCGCGCCCGGCACCGGGCCCGGCCGCCGACGAGGGACTGGCGCGGCGGCTGCGCGCGCTCGCCTGCACCGCGCCGCTGCACGACCTCGACGCGCGCAAGGCCAACCTCGCGGGCGAGTACTCGGTGTACGGCATGGCGGAGGTGGCCCTCGCAGCCATCGACCTGGTCACGCTCAACATGGACTTCGACACCGGCGCCGACCACGAGCAGATAGTCGCCCGGCTCCTCCCGCGCATCTCCGCCCAGGCCCCGCGCCGCCCCGTGGCCGAGCACGAGCGCGTGGCCCGCTGGGTCCTGGAGAACCTGATCAACGTCGGCAGCGTCGACCGCGGCTTCCGCGCCGTGTACGGCACGTTCGCGTCCGATGGCACCTACGTCCGCCGTGACTACGACTTCAAGCTCATCGAGGAGGTCCCGGGACCCGGCGGCACCGTCTACCTCCGCACCACGGACGAGGCCGTCAACGTCCTGGTCGGCGCCCTCGACACCGACGTCACCAGCGCCCAGATCGCCGCCGAGGTCAAGCTGGAGGTGCTGATCAACCGCGGCCGCCTCGCCGACGCCCAACTCGCCGCGGAGCAGGCCCGCTACCGCACCGTGCAGTACTCGGAGAGCCTGCGCAGGGCGCTGGAGGCCACCCGGCGCAACGTCCGCGCGGTGGACTGGCTGAGCGCCGTGCCCGACATGATCGCCGAGGCCCTGGACCACGTCGCCGACCGGTACCGCCACGAGAACGCGATCCTCACCAACATCCGCAAGGCACGCGACGAGTCCGAGGACCCCGAGCACAAGCGCCGCGCCGCCGAACTGGTCGACATCGTCAAGGACTGCATCCGGCGTCACACGCAGCTCCAGTCCCGGCTGCTGGAGGCGGGACCGCTGTTCCGCGCCGAACAGGACCGGCAGGCGTTCGCGACCCCCATGACCACATCGGGCCTGGACCTGTACGGGCACCTCGTCGCCCCCGTCCTTCCGCTCCCCGTGGAGCGGGCGGTCCGCGTCACCGACGCCTTCTTCGCGCGCGGCACCGGACCGCGCACCCCGGTGTCGGTGCGCGTCGGCGACCTGGTCGGCCTGCTGCTGACCCCACCGGTGGAGCGGGAACACCTCGGCGCCGAGATGCCCGAACCCGACCTGATCGCCACACCGGACGACAGCCGGTTCAGCGACGAGCAGCTGGCCTCGGCCACTGAACTGCTGGACCTGCCGGCGGACGCGCCGCGCCGGCTGTCCGGGCTGCTGGCCGAAGCACGCCGGCGGGACCCCGAACTGCCGTACCTGGTGGCACTGCTGGCCGTGCACGCGGCCAGCCCGCCGGTCGGCACCGCCTACCGCCAGGGCGAGGGGAAGCTGCTGTTCGCAGTGGACGACGGGACGGAGTTGGACGACCCGGAGTTCGGCGGAGCCGACCTGATCGTCGGCACGGCTCTGCTGGACGCCGCGGGCATGGCGGCCGACCGGACGGAGGCGGCGTGACCCGACCCGGCCGTCCCACCCACACAGGCCCGCGCACCAAGGAGCCACGACCGTGACCGAGCATGCCGACCGGAGCGAGCCCGAGCCCTCCGCCGCACCCGCGAGCGCCGCCGTCACGCCGGCCGACGCCGCCGACGCGGCACGGCTCGTCGCCTTCGGGCTGCAACCCAAGCTGCAGCCCGCGCGCGACCAGGAGTACGCGGAACTGCTGCGCCGCCACCGCGAGGACCCGGCGTTCGCACGGCTCGCGGACGCCGTGGCCGCCGGTCTCGGCCTGGTCGTGCTGGAGGTGTCCCCGCGCGCGGGCATGGCGGTGACCGCCGCCGAGGACTCCGTCTTCGCCGTACGCATGGGCGACTACGCCCGCCGCACCGCCGCCGACTCGGGGGACCGGTTCCTGCACGGTCTCGCCCATCTCGCCGTCGCCGCCCTGGCCTTCCCCCGCCCGGAAGACCTGGCCGACGACGGCTACATCGGCCGGATCTCCGTCCACGGCGTGGACGCGTTCGTACGGCAGGCATGCCGGCGCCTCGAAGAACGGGCCGCACAGCAGGGTGAGAACACCGACCCGGCCACCGACGCGCCCGGCCTGGAGGCCGCCTGGCGGATCTGGGTGCGGCGCAGCGCCACCGGCGCCACCAAGGACGCCCGTCGGCTGGCCGGTTCCACCACAGGTATCGTCGGCAAGGCGGTCGCCTTCCTCACCGACTCCGGGTTCCTGCAGAGAACGGGCGACGACAACGGCGGCACCTACCGCACCACCGCGCGTTACCAACTCCAGGTCCGCGACATGGCCGGCGGCGCCGCCATGGCGGAACTGCTCGAACTCGGCGTCGTCCCGGTCACCGACGGCACGGCCAGCCTGCTGCCCGCCGAGGACCCCGACGATCTGGAGCTGGTGGCTGACGCCGGGCTGCCGTTCCACTCCTGACACCCCGAACCGTCCGCCGCCACGAAGCTCTGCCCCACCGACAACCGCCCCTCCGCAAGACCTGCCCCCGAAGACCTGCCGGTCCGAAGACCTGTCCGTCCGAACTCGCCCCGTCACTCGCCCCGTCGAAGCCAAGCCACGAGAGTCCGCCATGTACGAGCTGTCCCGGGTCCGCCTCTACTCCATCGGTCCCGCCGGTGCGCGCTATGCCGACACCGTGCTCGACCTGCGGGACGTGGGTGAGCCGGTGCCCGATCCCGCTCCCACACAGGCGGAGTTCTTCGAGGAGGAGCCCGTCGGCCCGCCGCGCCGCCCCGCACCCGCGGGCGTGCTCTTCCTGGAGAACGGCGGCGGCAAGTCGGTGCTGCTCAAACTGATCTTCTCGGTGATGCTGCCGGGCCACCGCAACACCCTCGGCGGCGCCAGCTCCGGTGTCCTGCGCAAGTTCCTGCTCGCCGACGACTGCGGCCATGTGGCGCTGGAGTGGCAGCACGTGCAGACCGGCGAATGCGTGGTCGTCGGCAAGGTCAGCGAGTGGCGCGGACGGCAGGTCTCCAACGACCCGCGCAAGTTCGCCGAGGCGTGGTACTCCTTCCGGCCGGGCCCCGGACTCAGCCTCGACAACCTCCCCGTGGCCGAGTCCACGGCCGTACGCCCCATCGTCGAGGGCCAGTCGGGCGCCCGCGGACGCCGACGCACCATGAAGGGGTTCCGGGACGCCATGACCGAGGCGGGCAAGGTGTACCCGCATCTGGAGGTGCACTGGGAGGAGATCCACGAGCGCTGGACCGAGCACCTGGGCGACCTCGGCCTCGACCCCGAACTCTTCCGCTACCAGCGCGAGATGAACGCCGACGAGGGCGAGGCGGCCGGCCTGTTCGCGGTCAAGAAGGACTCCGACTTCACCGACCTGCTGCTGCGCGCGGTCACCGACACCCGGGACACCGACGGTCTCGCCGACCTGGTCGGCGGGTTCGGCAACAAACTCGGCCGGCGGGCCGAGCTGATCGCCGAACGGGACTTCACCGCCGGATCGGTCGACCTGCTCGGACGGATCGTGGAGGCCGCCGACGCCCGCGCACGCGCGCGTGACATCCACGCCGGCGCCGAACGCCGCACCCGCACCCTGGCCCGGCGGCTGTCCGTGCGGGGCGCACGCGAACGGGCGCGGGCCACCGACCTCGCCCAGCAGGTCACGGTCGCCGCGCACACCGTCACCCGGTCCGCGGACGCGCGTGAGCACAGCGCGCTGATCGCCGCCGAACTCGCCTACCGGCACGCCTCGCTGGCCCTCGCGGCCGGTGAGAAGACGGCCACCGCGCAGAAACGCGAGCTGGCCGACGCGCGCACCCTGCACTCCGCTTGGCAGGCCGCCGAAGCCGTGCTGCGCCACCGCGCCGCCGCCGACCGCGTCGCGCGCGTGGCCGCCGCCATCCAGGAGGCGGAACGGGACGCCGCCCCGGCCCTCGCCGCCCGGGCCAAGGCCGCCGTGGACCTCGTACGGGCCCTGCACGAGGCCGCCGAGAGCGCCGAGGCCCTCGCCAACGAAGGGGAGGAACGCTCGGCAGCCCTCCAGGAGGCCGGCGAGTCGGCGTACCGGGACTCGACCGCCGCCGCCACCGAGGCGCAGCGCGCCCGCAGCGAGATCGGGCACCTCAGACAGCGCCTGACCGAGGTCGAACAGGAGACAGCCGAGGCGGTGCGCGCGGGCTGGCTCGACGACAGCGCGCCCGACGCGGACCCGGCCCGTGCCGCCCTCGCCGCCAGCGACGCCGAGAAGACCGCCGTCGCCGCCTGGGACGCGGCCCGCGACGCGTCCCGCAAGGCGGCGGAGCACGCGCGCGAAGCCGCGTCCGCCGAGTCCCGCGCCGAGCTGACGGCGGCCCGCGCGGCGGACGCGGCGACCGCCGCCGACCGCACCCACCAGGCCGAACGCCGCATCGCCGAGGCACTGGCGGCCGAGGAACGGCTGGGCGAGCTGCTGAGCCTGCCGGGCACCGCAGGCGGCAGGCGGGCCGGGGTACCCGCCCCGCGCTCCGGCGCCCCCGCAGCCCCGGACCCCGCGGCCGGCGCCTCCGCCGGGACTCCCGACCCGGACGGTGCCCACCCCGGCGACGAACCCCCGCTCACCGCCGAGGACCTGGACCAGTTCGCCGACGAACTGCACGGCCTCCTCGACGACTCCGTCTCCTCTGCCGAACGGCACCTCTTCGAACTGCGCACCGCGGCCGCCGACGACTCCCGGATCCTCGGTGCGCTCGGCGACGGCGGACTGCTGCCGCCCGGCCCCGACGTGCTGGCCACGGTCGAGTTCCTCGGCGAACACGGCATTCCCGCGCTCCCCGGCTGGCGCTACCTCGCCCAGGCCGTCGACCCCGCCGACCACACCCGGGTGCTCGCCACCCGCCCGGAACTCGTCGACGGCGTGATCATCACCGACCCGGACACCCACGCGCGTGCCCGCGAGGCCCTGGGCGAGGCGGCGCTGCTGCCACGGTCCGCCGTGGCCGTCGGCACCGCGGCCGCCCTGCTCGCCCCGCCCTCGGCCGCCGACGCGAGCGGCGCGGACGTGTTCCTCGTACCGCCGAACCCGGCCATGCACGACGAGCACGCCGCCGACGAGGAACGACAGGCACTGCGCGCGCGAGCCACTGAGCGTGACGAGGAGATCCGCGCGCTCGCCGCCCGGCTCGCCAAGGACCGGGAACTGGCCGCCCGGCTCGCTTCCTGGCGCACCGGCTGCCCGGCGGGACGGCTCGTCGAGCTGGCGCGGACCGCCCGGGACGCGCGCGAGTTCGCCGAGGAGTCCGAGGCGGAACTCGCCGAGGCCCGGACCGCGCGCGCCGAGGCCGAGGAAGCCGCCGCCGAGGCCGCCCAGGCCAGGGACGAACGCCAGGAGGTCGCGCAGAAGGCCCGGCGCGCCGCCGACGCGCTCGCCGGGCTCGCCTTCCGGCTGCGCGAACGCTCCGGCTGGCAGGCCAAGCTGCGCGAACTCGCCGACGAGGCCACCGAGTCGGAGGCCCGCGCCCAGGTCTGTCTGGAACGCGCCCGCGCCGCCGACGAGGACCGCCGCGCCGCCCAGCGCGCCGCCGACGACGCCCGGCGCACCGCCCGCGCGCTGCGCGGCGAACGCGCCGAGATCGCGGGTGCGCCCGACGACCTGCCCGAGGCCGCCGACGATGCCCCGAAGGCATCCCTGCCCGCGCTCCGCGAGGCATACCGAGCCGCCTCCCAGGTGTACGAGAAGGTGGGCGTCGGCGCCGATCTGCGCGCCGAGCAGGCCCGAGCGGAGAGCGACGAGAGCGCGGCCCGCGCCGAACTCGACCGGCTCAGCAACAGGGTCCGCACCCGGGCCGAACAACTGCTGCGGTCACCCGACGGCTCCGACGGCCCCTCCCGACAGGCCGCCGCCGCCCGTGCGGAGGAGCTGGTGCAGCTCCTGGAGACCCGCATGTCCACCGCGAGCGAGCAACTCGGACGACTGCGCGGCGAGGCCGAACGGCACGCCCCCGAGGACGGCGAGGCACACACCGAACTGCCCGAGGGACTGCTCCCGCGCGACGCCGAGCACGCTCAGGCACTGCTGCGCACCGCCGCGGCCGAACTCGCCTCCCACACCCAGGCGTTGGCCCAGGCCCGCGAGGCCCACGGCGAACTCCTCGCGGCCCACCGAGCGGCCGAGGACGCGGCCGGCGGCTTCGACGAGGTCGCGGCCATGCTCCGCGACCTGCTGCGCGAGCATGCGGGCGACGAGGAGCAGGAGGAACCGGAGCCGTACCCCGGCTCCCTGGAGGAAGCCAGACGTTCCGCCGCGGAGGCCCGTCGCTCGCTGCGCGGCTGCGCCGCCGACCTCTCTGCCGCCGAGGCGTCCGTGCGCGAGGCCGGCGACGTACTGGTCCGGCACGCCAACTCCACCCGCTACGAACAGGTGCGCACCCCCGCCCGGCAGCAGATCCGTGAGCTGCCCGCCGCCACGCTGCCCGAGCACGCCCAGAAGTGGGCGGACGCCTTCGCTCCCCGCCTGCGCGTCCTCACCGACGAGCTGGCCCAACTGGAACGCAACCGCGACTCGATCGTCGACCGGCTGCGCGGACTGGTCGAGTCCGCACTGGCCACCCTGCGGTCCGCCCAGCGGCTGTCCCGGCTGCCCGAAGGACTCGGTGAGTGGTCCGGGCAGGAGTTCCTGCGCATCCGCTTCGAGGAACCCGACCAGGCCATGCTGACCGAGCGGCTCGGCGAGGTGGTCGACGAGGCCACTCGTGCCGCCGTGAAGAAGAACTCCGACCTGCGCCGCGACGGCATGTCCCTGCTGCTCCGCGGAGTGGCCGCCGCCCTGCGGCCCAAGGGCGTCGCCGTGGAGATCCTCAAGCCGGACGCCGTCCTGCGTGCCGAACGGGTCCCCGTCGGGCAGATGGGCGACGTGTTCTCCGGCGGCCAACTGCTCACCGCCGCGATCGCCCTGTACTGCACGATGGCCGCCCTTCGCTCCAACGACCGGGGCCGTGACAAGCACCGGCACGCCGGCACCCTGTTCCTCGACAACCCCATCGGTCGTGCCAACGCCACCTATCTGCTGGAGCTGCAGCGTGCCGTCTCCGACGCGCTCGGCGTGCAGTTGCTCTACACCACCGGCTTGTTCGACACGACGGCGCTGGCGGAGTTCCCCCTGGTGATCCGGTTGCGCAACGATGCCGACCTGAGGGCTGGGCTGAAGTACATCAGCGTGGAGGAGCATCTCCGGCCCGGACTGCCTCGGCCGACCCGGGCCGAGGAAGCCGCACACAGCGAGATCACGGCGACACGCATGTTCAAGCGCCCGGCGCCCAGCGCTCCCTGACCGGTCGCGCTCGCCGGCCGAGCGCAACCGTACGCGGACCAGGACCGGTCTCAGGGGTGCGACAACTGCCCGGCGCTGCCCTGCCTGCGTATCCGCTCCCGTTTGGCGGCCTTCGCCTGCCGCCGGGCGGCACGCCGCTCCCGGCGCAACGACCGCGCCGTACTGCTCGGCACCGACACCACGCCGTGGCGCTGGTTCCACACCTGGCGCGTCACCCAGACGTCGAGCGCGCCCCAGGTGGCGACCACCGTGCTGGCCACACTGCTGATCACCATCGGGAGGGCCAGCCAGGACTCCGCCAAGGTGCACAGAAAGGCCACCATGGCCTGCATCAGCGTCACGGCGATGATGATCACCGCACGGACCGCGGCCGTACGCACCGGATCGGGCATCCGGCGTCTCCGCGCGGGCTCCTCGATCCACAACGGCCGATAACCCGGCTGCTGTTGTCCTGCTGCGGCCCCGGTACCCCGCGGGTACGGACCAACGCCCTCCGGGACCTGAAGGCCCCGCCGGGTCGTCGAGCCCCCCGTCACGCCGTCCTCGGGCCCCTCGCGTCGCTCCGCCGTGCCCATCAACGTGTCACTCCCCACCGCCGACAGCCCCCTCGCTCACGGTGCCCCAGAGACACCGGCTCCCCAGTGATTGCCCGGCTTGCGCTGCTTTACGCCGCCGGGATGGTGGATGCGGTTCCCGTGACCGATTCGGCCCCCCATTCCCCATAGAGAAGGACGAACGGCGCGTCACGAAGATTCCCGGACCACCGGAGAATTTCGGCCGACCGCCCGGAGCGTCGAACCGACGGATGCCCCCTGCACCCCTGGAACCGGGGGCGCAATCTCCCCCAATGCCGGGACAACTCGCCATGTCCGTGCGGTGAAGATGAAGTTCAGCCTCCGGACGCGCCTTCGAGTTGGCCGCGTGACGGTAGTAGGCTCGCGCCGTTTGTTGCCACACATATGCACCCCCGTCCGGAGGGGGACCGAGCTGGGGGAGGCCATGCGCTTTCGCGGGAAGTCGATCCGCCGGAAGATCGTGGCGCTGCTTCTCGTGCCGCTGGTGTCCCTGGCCGCCATCTGGGGCTTCGCGAGCGTCCTCACGGGACGGGAACTCGCCCGGGTCTTCGACGTGTCGCATCTCGTGGAGGACGTCGGATACCCCGTCGAGGACACCGTCCGCGCACTGCAGCAGGAACGCCGCCAGACCCTCGTCTACCTCGCCGACCCACGAGCCTCCGACGCGCTCGGTGCCCTGCGGCGCACCCGGACCGTCGCCGACGCGGCGATCGTCAAGATCCAGAAGAACGCCAGGGACTCCGGTGTCCGCGACAGCATGAGCCCGGGCGACGGCGAACGCCTCACCGCTGTCCTGGACGCGTTCGACGGCGTCGACTCCCTGCGCCGCAGCGTCGAGGACGGCACGGTCACCCGCCACCAGGCACTCGATCTGTACAACCGGGTCGTCGACCCCTGCTACTCCCTGCTGGCGAGCCTCGAAGGCGTCGACGACGTGGAGATGGACACCCAGGCCCGCGCCCTCGTCAACATCGACCGGGCCCGCGAACTCCTCTCCCGCGAGGACGCCCTGCTCGGTTCCGCCCTGGTGGTCGGCCGACTCACCCAGGACGAGACCCGCGAGATCTCCGACCTCGTCGCCCAGCGCACCCTCCTGTACGACATCAGCCTGCCGCAACTCCCGGCGTCCGAACGCGACCGCTACGACCGGTTCTGGAAGAACGCCACCACCGCGCCGGTGCGCGCGGCCGAGGAAGCGGTCACCGCCTCCGGGGCGGGCACGCCGAACGAGATCGGCGCCAAGAGCTGGGACGCCGCCGCGGGCACCGTGCTCGAAGACCTGCGCACCCTCGACGACGACGCCTCCGACCGCTATCAGGACCGTACCCGCCCCGTCGCGGTGAGCGTGATCGTCCAGGCGGCCGTCGCCGGCCTGCTCGGACTGGCCGCTCTGATCGTCTCCCTCGTCCTGTCCGTACGCGTGGGCCGCGGACTCATCCGCGATCTGCGCCAACTGCGGCTGGAAGCGCACGAGGCGTCCAGCGTCCGGCTGCCCAGCGTGATGCGCCGGCTGTCCGCGGGGGAAAGAGTCGACGTGGAGAGCGAGGCGCCGCGCCTGGAGTACGACAAGAACGAGATCGGCGAGGTCGGCCAGGCACTCAACACCCTCCAGCACGCCGCCGTGGAGGCGGCCGTCAAGCAGGCCGAACTGCGCGCCGGGGTCTCCGAGGTCTTCGTCAACCTCGCGCGGCGCAGCCAGGTGTTGCTGCACAAGCAGCTCACCCTGCTCGACAGCATGGAACGCAGGACCGAGGACACCGACGAACTCGCCGACCTGTTCCGCCTCGACCACCTCACCACCCGCATGCGCCGGCACGCCGAGGGCCTGGTGATCCTCTCCGGAGCCGCTCCCTCGCGCCAGTGGCGCAAACCCGTCCAGCTGATGGACGTCGTCCGTGCCGCCGTCGCCGAGGTGGAGGACTACGAGCGCGTCGAGGTCCGCCGGCTGCCGCGGGTCGCCGTCACCGGCCCGGCCGTCGCCGACATCACCCACCTGGTGGCCGAGATCCTGGAGAACGCCACGGTGTTCTCCCCACCGCACACGGCGGTCCAGGTCATCGGCGAGCGGGTCGCCAACGGCTTCACCCTGGAGATCCACGATCGTGGCCTCGGCATGGCGGCCGAGGTGCTGCTGGAGGCCAACCTCCGGCTCGCCGAGACCCCGGAGTTCGAACTCTCCGACACCGACCGGCTCGGCCTGTTCGTGGTCAGCCGGCTCGCCCAGCGCCAGAACATCCGCGTCTCCCTGCAGCCGTCTCCGTACGGCGGCACCACCGCGGTGGTCTTCATCCCCGACGTGCTGCTGACCGACGACGTGCCCGACACCAACGGCATCGGGTTCCGCCTCGACCGGGACCGGACCACGGAGACCGCTGACGGGGATGAACGGCGCGCCACCGCCCTGGCCCAGGTGCCCGTGCACCTGCCGAGCCTGCCCGCCTCGCTCCTGGACGGCCCGGTCGAACTGGAGGGCCCTGTCGACCTGGACACGCTCGACGACCTCCCGGGCGTCCTCAGCGACGAGTACAGCGAACGCGGCGGGCTCTTCCGCGGCCGTCGGTCCCTCGCCCGTGCCGACGACGAGGCCCTGGGCCGCGCGGGCGGGGATCATCGGCAGCCGTCCGACGCGACGGCCCGAGCCGGGGCGGACGACCGCCCGGACGCCCCCGTACCGCTGCCCCGCCGCAGGACACCCAAGCTGGTCAGCTCGCACGGCCGGCCGATCAGGGAACAGCGCTCCCGCCGGGCTGCGGACAAGGAAGCGTCCCCGGACGGCCCGTCCGGTGCCGAACCCGACCTGGCCTCGCTGCCCTCCCGCCGCCGGGGTGAGGCGCCCCCGCGCTCCGACAGCGCGGACAACGGCGGTGCCGACGCCCGCGCGGAGTCCCAGGCCGACGGCCCAGGAGAGCCGTCCGAGGCTCCCGGACTTCCCCGGCGGCCCCGCCGCCCGGAGACCAGCTCCGGCGACGACGGCCGCGACGGCACTGCCCAGCAGGCCGCGGAAGCACCGGAACAGACCGGATCCGGAACGGGCGCGCTGCCCCGACGCGTGCGGCAGGCCAGCCTCGCCCGGCAGCTCAAGCACGAGGCCGCGCGAGGCCCCGGGCGGGAGACGGAACCCGAGGACCGCGACGCCGAGGAGGTGCGCAGCCGCATGGCCTCGCTCCAGCGCGGTTGGCAGCGCGGCCGGGAGGAGAACGCCGCGGGCGACGACGCCCGGAACGGCACAGCACAAGGAACGACTAAGGGGGACGGTCGATGACCGCACCAGAGGCGACCGGCCACACCGCACCGGACAAGGGCACGCTCAACTGGCTCCTCGACGACCTCGTCGACCGGGTCGCCAGCATCCGCAAGGCCATCGTGCTTTCCGGTGACGGACTGGCCACGGGTACGTCCAATGACCTGACCAGGGAGGACAGCGAGCACCTCGCCGCCGTCGCGTCCGGGTTCCACAGCCTCGCCAAGGGCGTGGGCCGCCACTTCGAGGCAGGCAGCGTCCGCCAGACGGTCGTCGAACTCGACGAGGCATTCCTCTTCGTCACCGCGGCCGGTGACGGCAGCTGCCTCGCCGTCCTCGCGGACGCGGACTCCGACGTCGGACAGGTCGCCTACGAGATGACACTCCTCGTCAAGCGGGTCGGTGCGCATCTGGGGGCCGCCCCACGTACCGATCTGCCCGCCGGCGGGTAGTGGGATGACATGAGCGGAGACGGTCAGGGAAGAAACCACTGGTTCGACGACGAGGCCGGACCGGTCGTCCGTCCGTACGCCATGACGCGTGGCCGCACCACCAGTGCGGCCCAGCACCGCCTCGACCTGATCGCGGTGGTCGTCACGGAATCCCACGCGGGTGACCCGGAGGCGGACCAGATGCTCTCCCCGGAACACGTGGACATCGTCGGACTCTGTCGCGCCGCGCCGCAGTCGGTCGCCGAGCTGGCCGCGGAGCTCGACCTGCCCATCGGGGTGGTGCGGGTCCTCGTCGGCGACCTCGTGGCGAAGGAACTCGTCCACGTGACACGTCCCGTACCCCCGGCGGAACTGCCGGACGAGAGTATTCTGCGCGACGTGATCAACGGCCTCCGGGCGCTGTGACCGGCGTGGAAGCGGAGTAGTGACGTGACAGGCTGGCAGTTCTGGGTCGACCGGGGCGGTACCTTCACCGACATCGTCGCGCGGCACCCGGACGGCCGCCTGCTCACCCACAAACTGCTGTCCGACAACCCCACGCGGTACGCCGACGCGGCCGTCGCGGGTGTGCGCGAACTCCTCGACGGCTCTCCGGAACCCATCGACGCCGTCCGCATGGGCACGACGGTCGCCACCAACGCGCTCCTGGAACGCAAGGGTGAGCGCACCCTTCTGGTCATCACCCGCGGATTCCACGACGCCCTGCGCATCGCCTACCAGAACCGCCCCCGTATCTTCGCCCGCCGTATCGACCTCCCCCAGCTGCTCTACGAACGCGTCGTCGAGGTCGACGAGCGGATCTCGGCCGACGGCACCGTCCTGCGCCCCCCCGACCTGGACGCGCTGCGCGGTCCGCTCCAGGAGGCATACGACGACGGGATCCGTGCCGTCGCCGTCGTCTGTATGCACAGTCATCTGCACCCCGCGCACGAAGAGGCGATCGGGGAGTTGGCCGCGCGCACCGGCTTTCCGCAGATCTCGCTGTCCAGCGAGGTCAGCCCCCTGATGAAGCTCGTCCCGCGTGGCGACACCGCGGTCGTCGACGCCTACCTGTCGCCTGTGCTGCGCCGCTACGTCCGGCAGGTCGCCGACCAGCTCCAAGGCGTACGGCTCATGTTCATGCAGTCCAACGGAGGGCTCGCCGAAGCCGGGCAGTTCCGCGGCAAGGACGCCATCCTGTCCGGACCCGCCGGCGGAATCGTCGGCATGGCCCGCATGTCGAAGCTCGCCGGCTTCGACCGCGTCATCGGCTTCGACATGGGCGGAACCTCCACCGACGTCTCGCACTTCGCGGGCGAGTACGAACGGGTCTTCACCACGCAGCTCGCCGGTGTCCGGTTGCGCGCGCCCATGCTCGACATCCACACCGTCGCCGCCGGCGGCGGCTCGGTCCTGCACTTCGACGGCTCCCGATACCGTGTGGGCCCGGACTCCGCGGGCGCGGACCCGGGACCCGCCTGCTACCGCGGTGGCGGCCCGCTCGCCGTCACCGACGCCAACGTCATGCTCGGCCGCATCCAGCCCGCCCACTTTCCCAGGGTGTTCGGACCCGAGGGGAACCAGCCGCTGGACGCCGCGCTCGTCCGCGACCGCTTCGCCACCCTCGCGCGGGACATCCACGAGCGCACCGGCGACGACCGAACCCCGGAACAGGTCGCCGAGGGCTTCCTGCAGATCGCCGTCGCCAACATCGCCAACGCCGTGAAGCGGATCTCCGTCCAGAAGGGCCACGACGTCACCCGCTACGCCCTCACCACCTTCGGCGGGGCGGGCGGACAGCACGCCTGCATGGTCGCCGACTCGCTCGGCATCCGCACTGTTCTGGTGCCCCCCATGGCCGGTGTGCTCTCCGCACTCGGCATCGGCCTCGCCGACACCACGGCGATGCGTGAGCAGTCCGTCGAAGCACCTCTGACGGCCAGGGCCATGCCGGGCGTCCGCAGGACCGCCGACGATCTGGAGAACGCCGCCCGCGCCGAACTCCTGGCCGAGGACGTCCCTGAGGACCGCATCACGGTCACCCGTCGCGCCCAACTCCGCTACGACGGCACGGACACCACCCTCACCGTCGAGCTGAGCGAGCCCGACGCGATGCGGCACGCCTTCGAAGAACGTCATCGCGCCACGTACTCCTTCGCGCTCGACCGCCCCGTCGTCGTCGAAGCCCTCTCCGTCGAAGCCACCGGCATCACTCGACCCCCCGATCTCTCCGCCCTCGCCACCTACGAGGGCCGCGAAGCCGCGCCCGGGGCGGTCCGCCTCCACTCCGGCGGCGCCTGGCGCGACGTACCCCTCCACCGCCGTGAGGCGCTGCCTCCCGGACGGATCGTCGCCGGCCCCGCGATCATCACCGAGGACGGCGCCACGACCGTCGTCGACGACGGCTGGAACGCCGCGACGACCGACGACGGCCATCTGGTCTTGGAACGCACGGCGATTACACAGAGTTCCGACCTCGACACAAAAGTCGACCCGGTTCTGCTGGAGGTCTTCAACAACCTCTTCATGTCCATCGCCGAGCAGATGGGCGCCCGGCTGGAGTCCACGGCCCAGTCCGTCAACATCAAAGAACGCCTGGACTTCTCCTGCGCCCTGTTCGACCCGGACGGAAACCTGGTGGCCAACGCCCCGCACATTCCCGTCCACCTGGGCTCGATGGGGACCAGCGTCAAGGAGGTCATCCGTCGCCGCGGTACCTCGATGCGGCCCGGTGACACCTACGCCGTCAACGATCCGTACCACGGCGGAACCCACCTGCCGGACGTCACCGTCATCACCCCGGTGTTCGACACAGAGGGTGATCGGATCCTCTTCTACGTGGCCTCCCGCGGCCACCACGCCGAGATCGGCGGCATCGCACCCGGCTCGATGCCCGCGAACAGCCGCACGATCGACGAGGAAGGCGTCCTCTTCGACAACTGGCTGCTCGCCGAGGGCGGCCGTTTCCGTGAGGAGGAGACGCTGCGCCTGCTCACCGACGGGCCCTACCCCACGCGCAACCCGACGACCAATCTCGCCGACCTGCGCGCCCAGATCGCCGCCAACCAGAAGGGCGTCGACGAGGTCGGCCGCATGATCGAGAACTTCGGACTCGATGTCGTCCAGGCATACATGCGGCACGTCCAGGACAACGCCGAGGAGGCCGTACGCCGGGTCATCGACGCGCTGGACGACGGAGAGTACGCCTACGAGACCGACTCGGGTGCCGTCATCCGGGTACGCGTGCGGGTGGACCGCGCCGGCCGCGCCGCGACGATCGACTTCACAGGGACGTCCGCGCAGCTCGCCACCAACTTCAACGCACCGTTCTCGGTGGTCAACGCGGCTGTGCTGTACGTCTTCCGCACCCTTGTCGCCGACGACATCCCGCTCAACGACGGCTGTCTGCGCCCACTGGAGATCATCGTGCCTGCCGGATCGATGCTCGCACCGGAGCCGCCGGCCGCGGTGGTCGCGGGCAACGTCGAGACCTCCCAGGCCATCACCGGCGCCCTGTACGCGGCCCTCGGCGTCCAGGCCGAGGGGTCCGGCACCATGAACAACGTCACCTTCGGCAACGAACGGCACCAGTACTACGAGACCGTCGCCTCCGGATCCGGCGCCGGTGACGGCTTCCCCGGCGCGAGCGTCGTACAGACCCACATGACCAACTCGCGGCTCACCGATCCGGAAGTCCTCGAATGGCGACTGCCCGTCCTGCTCGACGAGTTCGCGGTCCGGCGGGGAAGCGGCGGGTCCGGACGGTGGTCAGGCGGGGACGGCGCGGTGCGCCGGATCCGGTTCAACGAGCCCATGACCGTCTCCACACTGTCCCAGCACCGCCGGGTCCCGCCGTACGGCATGGCGGGCGGCGAGCCGGGCGCGCTCGGCGCCAATCGGGTGGAGCGGGCCGACGGCTCGGTCACCGAACTCGGCGGAAGCGACTCGGCGGACGTCGGCTCCGGCGACGTGCTCGTCATCGAAACCCCCGGTGGCGGTGGCTACGGCCGGCCGTTACCACACCCCGATCAAGCAGGAGTAGAGAGCGATGAGCTTCGGGCGTTCTGAGCACGACAAGCCTCCGGTCGAGCCCGTCACGCTCAAGATCCTGGTGGCCGGTGGATTCGGCGTGGGCAAGACGACCCTCGTCGGAGCGGTCAGCGAGATCAGGCCGCTGCGCACGGAGGAACTGCTCACCGAAGCGGGACGGCCGGTGGACGACACCAGCGGTGTGGAAGGCAAGCACACCACCACTGTGGCCATGGACTTCGGCCGGATCACCCTTCGCGAGGACCTGGTCCTGTACCTCTTCGGCACACCCGGTCAGGAGCGGTTCTGGTTCATGTGGGACGAACTGTCCGAGGGCGCGCTCGGGGCCGTCGTCCTCGCCGACACCCGCCGTCTGGAGGACTGCTTCGCCGCGATCGACTACTTCGAGCGGCGTTCCATACCCTTCCTCGTCGGAGTCAACTGCTTCGAGGGAGCCGGCCGCTATCCTGCGCAGGACATCCGCCAGGCCCTCGACCTGGACGACGACGTACCGCTCGTGCTGTGTGACGCCCGCGACCGCCGGTCGGTCAAGGAGGTGCTCATCGGAGTCGTCCAACACGCCATGGCGTACGGCGCCGGGCACCGGCGGACGGTCACCACCTGAGTTTCGCGCACGGCCCGTACCCCCGCCGACCGGGGTACGGGCCGTGGTCCATGTGCGCGCCTCCACGCGCGCGTGCGCACCGTCGGGCAGGCGCGCGTGCAGCACGCCGGCGCCGGTACGGCCCAGCACCTTGACCCGATGCTGATCGAGCAGGTCCGTGCCGGACACACATCCGTCCGCCGTCAGGCGGGTGATCCGCACGGCGAACTCCCGGAACGGCGAACCCTCACGGGTCTGGCGACAGGTCGCCTCCCACACCGCACCCGCGGGGGCCCCGGCGGCGTAACGGCTCAGGCCGGTGACGAACTCCGGGCGGCACGCCGGTGCCTCCGTGAGCGCGTGGCTCAGCCGCGCGGTCCTGAGGCCGGAGAAGCAACTCGTCGGCGGCAGCTCGGTCTGTCCACGGAAACGATCCTGCCCGTGCCGGCCGCCCAACTCGCCGCACAGGGCCGCCGTCCGCGTGTCCTGCCGGACGGCGCCGTCGTGCACGGGCTTGCCCGTCGCGCGGTCCCACACGGCGGGCGTCGCCTCATGGGCGGGATCCGCGCGCACCCCGCCGGGCAGCGGGCCGCGGACAGCGCCGAGCATCGCGCCGACCGGCACATCGAACCCTGGACCGAGGGTGATCACGGGCCTCCCAGGCGTTCGTGTCCTGCGGAGCCCGCGGATGAGCACCGCGCGGACACCGGTACCGAGGAGGACCAGGATCGCGATTGTGCCGCCGACCTCGTCGACGAAGATGTCTTCGTTGCTCATGACGGCTCCCAGGCGCCGACTCTCCGGGGATCGGCCCCGGATCTCCCTGCAGGACGGTTCCCTTGGCGACTTCGACCGAAGGCAGGGAGAGCCCCGCGCCCCGCCCGGCGTCGATGACGAGCGTGCCGACGCGATCGAATCGCCCGTGGGGGAGCGGGTCCCGGCTCAGGAAGGTCCCGAGCGGCACAATGCCTGATTGCGCCGAGAATATACGGCGATGCCGACCGATAAGCGGAAGTGTCCACCGGCGTCAGGGGAGCGTCAAGGCCGTCGACGGCAATGGTGACAGCGGCGCGCACGGCCGTACGCGCGGTCAACCGGCCCCGCACGGGCAGTACTTCGGGCGCAGGGCTCGCCCGCCGCCCAAGCATGTCGAACGGAGACCCCTCGGTTCGGGCGGCGCTCTGTGAGGCCACGGAAGCCGCTTGTCGCTACGGCGCCGCCGCGGGCGAACAACGGCCGTCGGGCCTCTCCTGGACGTCGCTCAGCCTGCCTGCACGGGTGTTACGCCCGAACCGTGCCGGATCCGGGTGTCACGCCCGAACCGTGCCGGATCTCGTATCCGGGTGACCCCGCGCGCGCCAGTACCCAGCTCGCCCCGCTCAGCGCCTTCGCGGCCTTCTTCAGCGGGGCCAGACCGGCCGCGGCCTGCCGGTGGTCGACCACGCTGCCCGGCGCGCAGACGACGGTGGCCAGGGACAGCGTGACGGGACGCCCGCCCGCCGACCAGGAGGCGCCGAGCACGGCCGCGGCCAGCGGGCCGAGGATCTCCTCGTCGGCGAGCACCAGGAAGTCGTCACCGCCGATGTGACCCACGCGCGTGTGCCCCGCCACGGCCTGTTGCAGGGTCCGTCCCACCGATCGGATCAGTTCGTCGCCCGCCGCGAAGCCGGCCCCGTCGTTGACCTGTTTGAAGTGATCGATGTCCAGCCAGCTCAGGGTGAAGCCCCGCCCGCCCGCGATCCGCCGGTCCACCTCGCCGGTGATCACGTCCGAACCGGGCAGCCGGGTCAGGGGATTGAGCCCAGCCGCCTCCTCGACCCGCGTCTCGGCCAGCGCCCGTACCAGGTCGGCGAGGCGCACGACGCCCACGCAGCGGCCGTGCTGGTCCACGACCGCCACGTCGTCCGAGGTGCGGTCCCGGCCGCCGACCGCCACGACGTCCAGGACCTCCCAGGCCGTGGCGTCGACGCCCACCGTGCGCGGCGGGTCGCTCAGCTTGAGCGCGGGCCGGTCGGCATACAGGGCATGCCCGTAACGGCCCGACATCGACAGCAGGAAGCGTGAGCGGTGCACCGAGCGCACCGGGGCTCCGGCCCGGTCCACCAGCAGCACCCCGGACACGTCCGGCGACCCGGTCAGCAGTGCCCGGACCTGGCCCGCCGAGGCGGTCACCGGCAGCAGCGCGGCGGGCCGCACGAACTCGCGCACCGTCGGCCCCGACCGCGGCACGGCCGGGGCGTCCGGGAAGCGGGGCGGTACGTAGACATCGACGACGGGAATCCGGGACGGCGGCGCGAAGAGCTCGCCCTGTGCCAGTTGGGCACCGGCCGACAGCGCGTCCGCGTGCTCCAGTTCGGTCTCCACGCCCTCGATCGCCAGTAGGGCGCCCAACTGCTCGCACAGCGTCCGCATCGCCCGTACCGCGGCCGGCCGGGTGAGCAGCGAGGCATCCAGCTTGACCAGGTCGGGTGCGATGTCGGTGAGCAGCCTGAGGGGTACGTCGCCTTCTCCGACGCCGTCGGCGCTGATCCGGAACCCCTGGTCGCGCAGCGCGGCCAGCGCGTCGAGGAGTGCCCGCTGCGGCACGTGCGTGTAGGGCGGGACGACGTCGAGCGTCACCTCCCACGGCAGGCGTTCCGCCGCGCGTACCGCGTCGTGCAGGGGGGTGAGGCCGCCGAGGTCGGCGAGCGTGGCCGCGAACACGTTGATGTGCAGGGGCAGCAGCCGCTCCCTGCGAGCCGCCGCGCGGAAGGCCAGCACGGCAAGTCTGCCGTCGAGTTCGGGGTCTCGACGGGCTTCGGTCAGGATGTCCCCGGTCTCCGGGCGGGCGAGTACCTCCAGTGCGGTGACGCCGCCGGTGGCCAGGTTGACCACCGGCTGGAAGGCGAAGCGGAGAGTATCCGTCCAGGAGTGCACGGGAGCATGATGGCGCCGTCGGCGCACGCCCAGGCGTAGTTCATGAGACGTTCACGCAGCATTCGGAGGTGATCACACAGCGTAGAACAACCTCGTGTGCCCCTCCTGTCACGCGGTCCCCTTCCGTCGCGCGTCAGCGCAGCGCGAGCACCGACGAGCCGTGCCCGAACAGCCCCTGGTTGGCCGTGATCCCCACGCGCGCGCCGGCGATCTGCCGGTCGCCCGCGGTGCCCCGCAACTGCCAGGTCAGCTCGCAGACCTGGGCGATCGCCTGGGCGGGCACCGCCTCTCCGAAGGAGGCGAGTCCGCCGCTCGCGTTCACGGGTATCTGCCCTCCGGGGGCTGTTGCGCCTTCCCGGAGCAACTTGGCGCCCTCACCCTCGCCGCACAGCCCCAGGTCCTCGTACCACTGCAACTCCAGGGCGGTGGAGAGGTCGTACACCTCCGCCAGGGACAACTCCTCGGGGCCGATGCCTGCCTCCTCGTAGGCGGCTCGGGCGATCGACGCCCGGAAGGTCTGCTCCGCCGGCGCGACCGCCGTCGACGAATCCGTGGCGATGTCGGGCAGGTCCAGCACGGTACTGGGATAGCGCGGCGTCACGGTGGAGACCGCCCTGATCCGCACCGGCCGTGACGCGCCCTGCCGGTGCGCGAACTCCAGACTCGACAGCACCAGCGCCGCACCGCCGTCCGAGGTGGCGCAGATGTCGAGAAGCCGGAGCGGGTCGGCGACCACCGCGGAGGCGGCGACCTCCTCGGCCGTGACGCGCTTTCGGTAGCGCGCGTACGGGTTCAGCGCCCCTGACGCGGCATTCTTCACCTTCACCAGGGCGAAGTCGTCCGGGGTGTCGCCGTGCAGCGCCATTCGCCGCCGTGCGTACAGGCCGAAGTACGTCGGATTCGTCGCACCCAGCAGGCGGAAGCGCAACCAGTCGGGATCGTCGGGGCGCTCACCGCCCGCGGGCCGGAAGAAGCCCTTGGGTGCCGCGTCGGCGCCCACCACCAGCACCGCGTCCGTGAGCCCGGCGAGGATCTGCGCCCGCGCCGTGGCGATCGCCTGCGCGCCGGACGCGCACGCCGCGTACACGCTGGTGACCCGGGCTCCCTGCCAGCCCAGGGCCTTCGCGAACGTCGCACCGGCGACCTGCCCGGGATAGCCGCCGCGCACCGTGTTCGCCCCGACGATCGACCCGATGTCGCGCCATTCCAGTCCGGCGTCCGCGAGCGCGGCGCGGGCCGCCACAGCGCCGTACTCGACGAAGCCGCGTCCCCATTTCCCCCAAGGGCGCAGGCCCACGCCGAGCACCGCCACATCCGCTGTCATACCTGCACCCCCGTCGGCCGCCAGTTCCAGGTCGTCCAGGTGGTCTCCGCGTCCTCGTGGAGCACCCCGGGGACGACCTCCACCTCCATGCCCACCGCCAGGTCGGCGACGGTGACACCGGGAGCCGCCTGTCCCAGCACCACGATCCGCTCGGACTCCAGCTCCACTGCCATCAACGTGTACGGCTCCCACGGAAGTTCCGGATCGCTCACATAGGGTGACGGAGGCCGATACCGGCTGTTCGTGTACGACCAGATGCGACCATGTCGTGACAGGGGCGCCTCCAGGAGGTCGCCCCCCGGACACCCGGGGTTGCGGCAGTGGGTGTCCTCACGGGGGAAGAAGACTGCGGCGCAGGACGAACAGCGTGTGCCCAGGAGCCCGAACGTGTCTCCCTCACCGGTGAACCACCCCGAGACCGCCGGTGTGCGTGTGCGCGACATGGTCCCTCCAGGGCATAGGATCTGACGGACAGTCAGGAGTGTGGCACGGGCGTCCGCAAATGGGCAGGCCGCGCCGGTGAATGGACGGCCTGTTTACGGACAGCTTCCGGAAGACGAGCTTCCCGCGATCGGATACAGTCCGCGCGTGTCCGAATTTCAGCACTCAACCGCCAACTCCGAGCCGGACTCGCATTGTTCGAGCTGCGGAGCGCCCTACGGAGAGGGAGTCTCCGGCTGGCCCCGCACCTGTCCGGCCTGCGGGTCCATCGCCTACCGCAACCCGCTGCCGGTGGCGATCGCCCTTCAACCCGTGTACGACACGAAGGGCACCGCCCTCGTCGTCATCACCCGCACCGTCGCGCCCGCCCGCGGGACCGTCGCGCTGCCGGGCGGCTACATCGACGACCGGGAGGACTGGCGTCAGGCCGTCGTCCGAGAACTCAAGGAGGAGACGGGCATCGACGCGACCGCCCGTGACGTACGGCTCATCGACGCGATGAGCTCGCCCGACGGGCACCTGCTGCTGTTCGGCCTTCTCCCCGAACGCCCGGCCGACGCACTCCCGGCGTCCCACGCGACGGACGAGACCGAAGGCTGGCACCTGCTGCGCAGGCCGGAGGAACTCGGCTTCCCGCTGCACAGCGCCGCGGTACGGGCATGGTTCGAGGGCCGGTACATCTGAGTTCCGGGTTCACCCGAGCCCCCGTATACGCACCGGGCGGGACGGCACATCCCTGCCGGCCTCCCCGTCCCGTGTGACCACCACCCCCCGCCCCTCCCAGCGGGCGACGTAGCGTTCGATCTCCGGTTCGTCCCAGCCGTCGCCCGCATCCGGCACGACCAGCCCGCCGCCGGTCCGGCCGCGGACCGGCGCCCACACCTCCAGCTCCAGACCGCCGTCCGCACCCCGTACCGGCACGACGCCACCCGCGCGCGCGAGCACCGGAATCCGGGACAGCGGAGCGTCCAGGAGCACCTGCGCCGGCCCCTCGTACACCTGCTCGGTGGCCGTGTCGTACCAACGGCCACGCGGCAGCTGCACGGCGCGCCGGTCGGCGCCCGGATCCAGCACAGGCGCCACCAGGAGACAGTCGCCCAGCAAAAAGGCGTCCTCACAGTCACGCAGCGCCCGGTCCTCCGGCGCGCTCCACCACAGGGGACGCACATAAGGCGCACCAGTACGCCGCGCCAGGTGTGCCAGCGTCACGAAGTACGGCAGCAGACGCCGACGTTCCAGGAGTGCCACGCGCGCGTGCTCCAGCACTTCCTCACCGAACTCCCACGGCTCCGTGCGCCCCGCCCGCAGGCTCGCACGGGTGCGGAACAGCGGCAGGTACGCGCCGAGCTGGAACCAGCGCAGGAACAGCTCGGGCGACGAACTCCCGTCGAAACCGCCCACGTCCGGCCCCGAGTACGGCACCCCGCACAACCCGAGGCCCAGCACCAAGGACAGGGAGGCCCGCAGCCCCGGCCAGCCAGTGGCCACGTCCCCGGACCACGCGCCCCCGTAGCGCTGCATTCCGGCCCACCCGGAGCGGGAGAGGAGGAACGGCCGCTCCCGCGGGCTCAGCTCGCGCAGCCCCTCGTACGCCGCGTCGGCCATGCACAGCGCATACACGTTGTGCGCCTCTCTGTGGTCACCACCGCGGCCGTCCAGGCAGTGCCGGGCCGAACGGGGCAGCGTCGTCTCCCCGAAGGCGTTGAAGGACGTGGGCTCGTTCATGTCGTGCCAGAAGCCGGCGAAGCCCTGTGCCAGCCGCTCCTCGTAGAGCGCGCCCCACCACTTACGCACGCGCGCGTGCGTGAAATCCGGATACACCGACTCACCGGGCCACGACTCACCCCGCACCACCTGCCCCGAAGAGGCCCGCACGAAGGCGTCCACAGCGGTCCCGCCGTCGTACACCGCGTTGCCCGCGGCGGACTTCACCCCGGGATCCACGACGGACACCAGGCGGATTCCCGTACGCCGCAAGTCCTCGGCAAGTCCCGGAAGTTTCGGAAAGCGCTCGTGGTCGACAGTGAACACCTGATGCTCGTCGTAGTGATCGATGTCCAGGTGAACCGCGTCCAACGGCAGCCCATGCTCCCGGTATCCCGCGACGACCCGCCGCACCTCCTGCTCGCTGCCGAACCCCCAGCGGGCGTGATGGTGCCCGAGCGCCCACGCCGGCGGCAGCGCGGGCGCCCCGGTCAGCGAGGCCCAGACGTGCAGCACGCGCGCGGGGGTGCCCACCATCACCCAGCAGCGCAACGGGCCGCCGTCCATCCGGAGTTCGCACCTCCCACTCCGGTCGTGGCCGGAGCCGGCGCCCTCCTCGCCCTCCCGCAGCAGCATCGTCCCGTCCCACGAACTGTCGTAGAACACCAGGTGCGCCGCCGCGTCGGCGACCACCAACTGCACCGGCATGGTGACGTACAACGGGTCGTCGCCAGGGGCGAAGGCACGACCGGGATCGGTGTTCCACAGCCGGTACGTACCATCGCGCAGCCGCGGTCCCGACGCGCGCCCGCCCAGGCCGTAGAAGCGCGCGTCGGCGGCCACCTCCGAACGCTGCATCCAGCGGGCCGGGCCCCCGCCGACCGGCTCCCACCAGCGGGGCGGCAGATCCCGCCGCAGCATGACTCCCCCCGGGGTGCACACCTCGATCGCCCCGTGCCGGGAGACGGACACCGTCACCCGCTCCGCGACGACCCGCCAGCCGCCGTTCGTGTCCGGCTCCAGCACCGCCCGCGGGTCCGGCTCCGGACAGCGCCCCGCGAGCGCGTACGACGGCTCAGGACCGGCCCCGTCCCATCCCCAGAAGACGGCCCCGTTGCCGGCAACGGTGATCCGCAGTTCCGACCTCGCGAACCGGATGACACCGCCCCCCGGCCCCGGCTCCACGCTCTGCACCGGACCGGGCACCCGCGCGCGCTCCACGCCCCGCGGCGGCAACCCGACCGCGTCGGCGCGCCTCCGGCGCCATGCGGCCCGCACGCTGCGCAACCCCCGTGCTGCTCGCACCGGACCGCCCACTCTCATCGAACGCACCAGGTCACGACCGTCCATGCTGCTCACCCTGCCACCGACCGCCTCATACTTGGGTGCCGTTCAATCGCCGTTCACCCGTGCTGAGACCACATCTTCACGACGTGGACTATGTGGGGCGCACCCTGGTGTAGAAGTCGATCACATGGCATCGTCCGTGTCAGCCCGTGTCACGCGCACAAACCGTCCCGTGCGCGAGCGACGCGCACGACACGTCCAGTCCGGGAGCCGCCCCATGTCGACCGCGAACCCGCTGCCGCTCTGGCAGCCACAGCCGGAACGGATCGCCCAGGCACGCATCACCGAGTTCCAGGCTTGGGCCGCCCGACGGCACGGCGCCCCGTCCGAGGGCGGCTATCCCGCACTGCACCGCTGGTCCGTGGACCAGCTGGACACTTTCTGGAAAGCCGTCACCGAGTGGTTCGGCGTACGGTTCTCGACGCCCTACGCGCGCGTACTGGGCGACCGCGCGATGCCCGGTGCCCAGTGGTTCCCCGGCGCGACCCTGAACTACGCCGAGCACGCCCTGCGCGCCGCAACGGCCCGCGCGGACGAACCCGCGCTCCTGTACGTGGACGAGACCCACGGACCACGCCCGGTCACCTGGGCCGACCTGCGCCACCAGGTCGGCTCCCTGGCCACCGAACTGCGCTCCCTCGGTGTCCGCCCCGGCGACCGCGTCAGCGGCTACCTGCCGAACATCCCGCAGGCCGTCGTCGCGCTCCTCGCCACGGCCGCCGTGGGCGCCGTCTGGACCTCCTGCGCCCCCGACTTCGGCGCCCGCAGCGTCCTCGACCGCTTCCAGCAGGTCGAACCGGTCGTCCTGTTCACCGTCGACGGCTACCGCTACGGCGGCAAGGAGCACGACCGCCGTGACACCGTGGCCGAACTGCGCCGCGAACTGCCCACCCTGCGCGCCGTCGTCCACATCCCCCTTCTCGGCACCGAGGCACCGGAAGGCGCCCTGGAGTGGTCGGCGCTGACCTCGGCCGACGTGGAACCCGTCTACGAGCAGGTCCCCTTCGGCCATCCGCTGTGGGTGCTGTACTCCTCCGGCACCACCGGCATGCCCAAAGCCATCGTGCAGTCCCAGGGCGGCATCCTCGTCGAGCACCTCAAACAACTCGGTCTGCACTGCGACCTGGGTCCCGAGGACCGTTTCTTCTGGTACACCTCGACCGGCTGGATGATGTGGAACTTCCTCGTCTCCGGCCTGCTCACCGGCACCACGATCGTCCTGTACGACGGCAGCCCCGGCTATCCCGACACCGGTGCCCAGTGGCGCGTCGCCGAACGCACCGGGGCGACCCTCTACGGCACGTCGGCGGCCTACGTCATGGCCTGCCGCAAAGCCGGCGTGCACCCCTCCCGGGATTTCGACCTCTCCACGGTGCGGTGCGTCGCCACCACCGGATCACCCCTGCCGCCCGACGGATTCCGCTGGCTGCACGACCAGGTCCGCGACGACCTGTGGATCGCCTCCGTCAGCGGTGGCACGGACGTGTGCTCCTGCTTCGCCGGAGCCGTACCGACGCTGCCGGTCTACACCGGCGAACTTCAGGCCCCCGGCCTGGGCACCGACCTGCAGTCCTGGGATCCGAGCGGCAAGCCCCTCATCGACGAGGTGGGCGAACTGGTGGTCACCAACCCCATGCCGTCGATGCCGGTCCACTTCTGGAACGACCCCGACGGCAGCCGCTACCACGACAGCTACTTCGACACCTACCCCGGAGTCTGGCGCCACGGCGACTGGATCACCGTGACCTCCCGCGGCACGGTGGTCATCCACGGCAGGTCCGACTCCACGCTCAACCGCCAGGGGGTCCGCATGGGCTCCGCCGATATCTACGAGGTCGTCGAACGCCTACCCGAGGTCAAGGAATCCCTGGTCATCGGCGTCGAGCAGCCCGACGGCGGATACTGGATGCCCCTGTTCGTGCACCTGGCGCCCGGCGCCGTCCTGGACGACGCCCTCCGTGGCCGGGTCAAGCAGGCCATCCGCGAACAACTCTCGCCGCGGCACGTTCCCGACGAGATCATCGAGGTTCCCGGCATCCCGCACACGCTCACCGGAAAACGCATCGAGGTCCCGGTCAAGCGTCTCTTGCAGGGCACCCCCCTGGACAAGGCCGTCAACCCCGGCTCCATCGACAACCTCGATCTGCTGACCTTCTACCAGGCACTGGCACGCGACCGAGGCTGATCGGCGGGGAGAAACCCGGATAAACGGATAAACTCGGACCTCGTGCCACCTTTTCCGGCGCCTTTCGCCCCCTATCCGCGCCGGACCCGAACCCCCGGCGACCCGCAATGCGGTCACAGGAGCGCCCGCAGACCGGGCCTGGTGATCTTCGGCAGACCGATTGTCAGTGCAGCCGGTTACCGTGAGTGAGCATTGATCGACTGCACACAGGGGGAACCATGTCGCACACCGACCACCAGATCATGCGCCGCCTTCTGCGCCGCGAGATCGTCGGCACACTCGGGCTGCTGACCGACGAGCAGGACTTCCGAGCCATGCGGCGCTACCGCACCTTCACCTTCCACGACCACACCGCCTATCTCCAACAGGTGGAGGCGCTCCTCAGGATCCGCGCCGCCCATGGCAACCACACCACACTCGCCCTCTTCGACCCGGCCGAGTACGCCGAATTCTGCGCGGGCACCGGCCTCGAACCGGACGCCCCGGCGAGCCGGGCGCGCTTCACCGCGGAGATCGCCGCCACGGGCGCCACCGTCCCCTACGAGGGCCAGAACCTCGCCGACCTCGTCCCCTCCCTCGTCGACGCGGCCGTCCGGCAGGCCACGTGGGAATACGCCACCCATCTCCTCGCCCGCCTCGGCCCCTGCGCCACCTGCGGAGAAGACATCGGACGCGCGGCCTTCACCCGGGCCTCGGACCTCCTCGTCCGCATCCTCGACACGGCCCCGACCGGCGACCGCCACCTCGTCTGCAGCGTCTCGGGCACGGAGGAACCCCTCGTGTCGGTCCTCCACGCCGACAGGGACACGGAGGGGACCACACAACTGGACGAGACTGAGGCCCTCGAATTCACCACGGTCCTGGCACTGGGCATCGCCACGTCCAGTCCCGGCGGACTCGTCATGCGCACCAGCGCTCCCGGCACCGCGGACCGCGTCTACGGCTGGCGGGTCCGGCACAACGGCCTGGAACCGCTGACCGCCGGGGAAGTCTTCGACGCCTACTGCACCGACGTGGAATCGGGCGACCTGATCTCTCCCGAATCAGGAGTCGACTACTCCGTGCCCCCCGACCTCGGAGACGACGAGAGGACGCCTGGCCACCATCACTGAACACCCCCAGGGGCGCCCCGCCCGTGAGCGGAGCGCCCCTGGAAACCGCCGATGCCGGGCCCGGCGCGACGGACTACTCGCCGGACAAAACCGCCTGAGCCGCTGCCCGGGCCTCCTCGGCACTGTCCGTCGCCCGAGCAGCGGAGGCGGCCCGTTCGCACTGGGCCAGCGTGTACTTCGCCAGCGTCGCGCGGACGTAAGGAATCGATGCCGCACCCATGGAAAGGGAGGTGACGCCCAGACCCGTCAGGACACAGGCAAGCAGCGGATCCGACGCGGCCTCACCGCACACACCGCAGCCCTTGCCCTCGGCCCCGGCCGCCTCCGCCGACAGCGCCACCAGGTCGAGCAGCGCCGGCTGCCAGGGATCCTGCAATCGGGAGACCGCCCCCACCTGACGGTCCGCGGCGAAGGTGTACTGCGCGAGGTCGTTGGTCCCCAGCGACAGGAACTCGACCTCCTGCAGGATCGAACGCGCGCGCAACGCGGCCGAGGGGATCTCCACCATGGCGCCGAACTTCGCCTCCAGCCCGGCATCCCGGCACGCCTCCGCGAACGCCTTGGCGTCGGCACGGTCGGCCACCATCGGGGCCATCACTTCCAGGTGGACCGACGGCAGCCCCTCGGCGGCGCGCGCCAGCGCGTTCAGCTGGGCCCGCAGGATCTCGGGGTGTTCAAGCAGCGACCGCAGCCCCCGCACACCCAGCGCGGGGTTCGGCTCGTCGGACGGGGTGAGGAAGTCCAGTGGTTTGTCCGCACCCGCATCGAGCACCCGGACGACCACCCGGCCCTCCGGAAATGCCTCCAGCACCTGCCGGTAGGCATCGACCTGCTTCTCCTCGGAAGGCGCGCTCTTGCTGTCGTCGAGGAAGAGGAACTCGGTGCGGAACAGACCGACGCCCTCCGCTCCTGCCTCCACGGCCGCCGGCACGTCCGCCGGGCCGCCGACATTGGCCAGCAGCGGCACCTTGTGGCCGTCCGCCGTGGCACCCGGGCCGGACGACGCAGCCAGAGCAGCCCTGCGCTCCGCGGCCGCGGCCTCCAGCTGTGCCTTCTTCTCCTCGCTCGGGCTCACGAAGATGTCACCGGTGCTGCCGTCGACCGCGATGACCGTTCCCTCGGCCAGCTCACCCGCGCCCGGCAGAGCGACCACGGCCGGAACCCCGAGCGCCCGCGCGAGAATCGCGCTGTGACTGGTCGGCCCGCCCTCCTCGGTGACGAAACCGAGAACGAGCGTCGGGTCGAGCAGCGCCGTGTCGGCCGGCGCGAGATCACGGGCAACCAGTACGTACGGCTCGTCGCTGTCCGGGACGCCCGGCATGGGCACCCCGAGCAGCCGCGCGACGATGCGATTCCGGACGTCGTCGAGGTCTGCCACGCGACCCGCGAGGTATTCACCGGCGCCGGCCAGCAGCTCCCGGTACGCGGCGAACGCATCGTGGACGGCGCGCTCGGCCGTACTGCCGTCGGCGATACGGCGATCCACGTCCGCTATCAGCTCCGGGTCCTGGGCCATCATGGACTGCGCCTCAAGCACCGCCTGGGCTTCGCCCCCCACCAGGTTGCCGCGCGCCACCAGGTCGGCCGCCACTGCTTCCACGGCCTGACGAGCGCGCCCCTGCTCGCGCTCCGCCTCCGCTGCCGGAATCTGCTTGGCGGGCGGCTCCAGCACCGCCGTTCCCATGCGCCTGACCTCGCCGATCGCCACACCGTGGCTCACGCCGACGCCTCGCAGCGTTGTCTCCATCTCACCGTCTCCGATAGTGCGGCGGACCCCGCCGCCGCGGTGGTTGTCCAACTCGCCGCCATGCGACGGCATCGACGTCACGCCCAGACGAAGAGGCGGTCGCCGGCCTTCACGTCGCCCTCATCACGGAGCTCGGAGAGAGAGTCGGCAGCGGCGTCCAGCGCAACGACCGGGCAGATCGGGGACTTGCCGGCCGCTTCGACGGCTGCGGGGTTCCAGCGCACGATCCCCTGGCCGCGACTCACGGTGTCGCCCTTGTCGACGAGCAGTTCGAACCCCTCACCGTTGAGCTGCACGGTGTCGATACCGAGGTGCGTGAGCACGCCACGCCCGTGCTCGTCGACCACCACGAAGGCGTGCGGATGCAGCGAGACGATGACACCGTCCACAGGTGCGACGGCTTCGGAGGGCTCGCGCACGGGGTCGATAGCTGTGCCCGGGCCGACCATGGCCCCGGAGAAGACCGGATCGGGCACGGACACCAGACCGATGGCGCGCCCCGCAAGAGGGGACATCACGGTGGTCATGGGAAGCCTCCCAGGGGTGGGGATTGCTGATGGGCCGTCATAGCTGTCCCGGACGGCTCACTGACCAGCAGCGTATGACATCTGAAGTACAGGTTCCGCTTTGAAGCTACCACTTAGTGGTCTAGACCACCAGCCTAATCGATTTGCGCGCGCTTCGCAGCCCCATGTAGAGTCGTACCCCTGCTTGAGACCGAGTGGTGTGATCCAGCGCCACGGCTCGGCAGGATCCATACTTGTCAGTTCCTATCCCGGGGCCTCTTCTGCATGCCTGCAAGAGGGTGGTCAGGGGGAGGAAAAACTACTGATAGAGTTTGGAACACCGAAGGGAAGCGCCCGGAGGAAAGCCCGAGAGGGTGAGTACGAAGGAAGCGTCCGTTCCTTGAGAACTCAACAGCGTGCCAAAAGTCAAC
>NZ_JBHJUV010000056.1:0-60539 GCF_042268025.1 Streptomyces sp. NPDC056161 | reverse complement strand
AGCAGGAACTCATCCGCAACCACCAGACGCGCTACCGCGACCAGGTCATACCCACCGCCTGACCGACAGCACCCTCAGAAGATCTGCACCCAACCAGGTTGGCAAACGCTCAGTGCCATCGTCGACCTCTGTGCTTCCGCTGCGGCTTCTGCAGAACGCTGTGCGGCGTTGAGTGTTCGAAGGGCTTCCCAGACCTCCACAGGCAGTTCCTGCAGGAGGAGACGGACGGTGAAGGCGTCCGTCTCACAGTCGAGTACCTCCGCGATCTGCTGACGAACCTTTCGCTCGGCAGCCGTCAGTGATTTCGCCTGGATCTGCATTCCTTGCAGATCCGGCACCTCCAGAACCCAGCTCTCCGCGTTGCGCCGGGCGGCCACCTGGTAGGTGACGGGGTTCTCGGCCGCGAGCTGCGCCAGCAGCCGCTTGCGAGCCATGCCGTTGCTGACTCGGGTGCCGTGCTGGTTCTGAAGGCTGCCCACGGCGTTGTGGCGTGGACGCTCGGCGAGGATCGCCGTGAGTTCGGCCTCCTCCGCGGTCTCACGAGTGTCGAGCCATTCGACTTCCTTCGTGTCGACCTGCGGCCACCACGTATCGCGTTTGTCCCGGGCGTGCTGAGCCCAGCGGCTGCGCGGGTCGCCAGCTATGCCCACGTACAGCAGCGCTTCCTCGGCGTCGTACAGGCGGTACAGCGCGGTGCGGCTCGACCCACCGGGAGTGTCAGAGAGTTTCACGACCGCTTCCCCACCATGCGGCACTGACAGGGGCGATGAGGCCGCGGTCCCGGTCTCCCAGCAGTCGACGTGTGCGCGGACCTCGATCTGGACTGTGTCGCAGAGATTGCGCCAGAGGTGCCATCGGTCGCTGACCTGCACCGCGTCGGGCAGGGCTCGGCGGACGGCTTCGGCATAGGTGGCCGAGCCGTCCCGGCACACGACCTCGGCACCAGGATGTTCGCGCAGCCAGGACTCCAGGGTGGCCGCTTCGCGGTCGGGCAGGACCGCGACGCGTCGGCCGGTCTCAGCGGCCGTGATGATCGTGGCGTAGCGGTGGCGGCGGCGCAGGGGGAAATCGTCCACGCCGATCACCCGCGGGATGGCCTGCTGCGGCAGCGGCAGGCGCCTCAGGTGGCGCAGCGCGGTGCTGCGGGAGACGGGCACGGCCAGCAGGCCGGAAAGGCGTGCGACCGCCCGGCCGCATAACTCCCGCACCACCTGGGATATCTGCCCGACAAGACGCACCGTGCGGCGCTGATGGCGCTCCAGCAGTCCGGGAACCTGCTCGCGGAAGGTCTGCCGCCGGCAGCCCGGGGCCGGACAGGCCAGCCGTCGTATGCACAGGTGGACGACGACCTGGCGGCCGTCGACCGGCACGCCCCTCATCGTTCGGCGGTGATAACCGTGCACCTTCGCCGTCGGCGTCCCGCACACCGGACACGGCACCGCCACGTCCTGGGTCCGGGCCGAGACCACCGCCGCGTCGCCGCCGTCCGCCACGTCCTCGACGACCAGCGCCGCAAGCCCCGAAAACACCGTCCCCATAAGGGGGTTGATATCCACCACCAGATCACGATCAAGGACGGCTACTCGGCGTCACCACCGACTACGGGCCAGACCCGTCGGCCTGGACAGATGCGACCTTCTATCTCACCCCGGCCGAGTCCAGGCAGCGGCATCATCACGCCCTCGCGGCTTAACGATCACGTGTCCGAGATCACGGGGAAACTTCAGAGGACCGGCGACCTGCTGAGGAAGCCTGAACCAGGCAGAGCGCGGCCGTCGGCAACCGGGTTGCCCGGTTTCCGGTCTCCCTCAGAATGCCCGGCCTACCGCCTTCTGCCCCCGTCATTTCTTCGTGGTCCTGCAATGGGCCTGGCGGCCTCCAGACTTGGCATGCCTGGCCCCTGTCGAGCGGATGCCCCGGAGGGTGGTGTCAGCGGTCCCGAGAAGTGCCGTTGGAGACGCTGACGAGAGCTCCGATCGTCGCCCGGCCTTGCAATGCCCGGCCATTCGCGGACGCCAGGTCTGCATAACATCGATGCGTGCGCACGGCGCCTGCCTCCCCGCATCCGGCCTCCCATAGCATGTCCCGTCACGTCGTCGTCCCTCCATAACGTCCCCGCCGGCGAAGTACTCACCCCTCAGCAGATTCTGTGAAATGCCTGGTGTACGCGGCAATTTCCGGATGCAGGAGATTCATGGAACGTCCTCCTCCCGTTGACCAACTCCCCGTACGGTTCGACTCGCTCGCTCCGGCTGAACAGTCGCCGCACGGGCCCATGGAGGAAAGATGTGCAACCATAACCAGCAGAACCCCGACGACCTGTCGGCCGGCGGGGCGGCCGGCCGTAGCCGCCGGTCGTTCCTGCAGACGAGCGGGCTCGCGGGCATAGGGGCCACGGCCCTCGCGGCAGGGGGCGCGACGCCCGCGTTCGCCGCCGCATCGGCCACGTCCGGCCTGGCCTCCGGCGACCCGGCCGCGCGGCAGCGCGGGCGATGGAGGCCGGACACCGAGAGTCGTCAGTTCACGATGGCCGTGATGCCCGACACGCAGTTCCTGTTCTTCGGCGACAGCATCAAGCCCGAGCCTCTGCAGGCGTCGTTCCAGTACATCCTGGACAACGCGAACGCCGAGGGCGACAATATCGTCTTCATGGCCCACCTCGGCGACCTGACCGAGAACGGCACGGCCGCCGAGTTCGCCCACATGGACCAGGTCTTCGGCATGCTGGACCGCGGCGGCGCCGCCTACAGCGTGGTCGCGGGAAACCACGATGTCGGTGGTGACGACCAGCGCGGCAGCACCCCGTACCTCCAGACCCTGGGCCCGAAGCGGTTCAAGAAGTCGCCGTCGTTCCGCGCCGCGACGCCGGACGGCTACAACACCTATCACGTCTTCCGCGCGGCTGGCCGCGAGTGGCTGCTGCTGGCGATGGACTGGCGGCCGTCGGCGGCCGGCTTCGCCTGGGCGAACAAGGTCATCAAGGACCACCCGCACATGCCGGTAATCCTGACGACGCACGAGATCGCCAACGCAAACTACACCGACGACGTGTACCCCGAGGACTACGGGAACGCGGACGACGACGCCGTCCTGAGCGACTTCGGCCACAAGATGTGGGACGAGCTGATCAAGGACAACGACCAGATCTTCCTCACGCTCAACGGGCACTACTGGCCGCCCGCGCGCACCACTATGAAGAACACGGCCGACAACGATGTCCACGTCCACATCACCAACTACCAGAACCGCTACTACGGCGGCGCGGCGATGATCCGCCTGTACCACTTCGACCTCGACCGGAACACGATCGACGTCGAGACCATGGCACCGTGGATCCTGGACCAGAAGTCCGCCGAACGGAACGTGCTCGCTGGGCAGATGGCCCGCCTGACCTCGCCCGTGGACTACTTCTCGGTGGCGATCGACTTCGAGCAGCGATTCTCAGGCTTCATCCCCGTCCCGGTGCGGGCCGCGCGTCCCGCACAGCGCATGATCACGCCCGGTACGCTCGCGTACTGGCGCTTCGACCAGGGCGGCAAGCCGGGTTCGGCGTTCGCCTCCGGCCAGCGCATCCCGGACCTGTCCGGCCACGGCAACGACCTCACCACGCTGGTAACCGTACCGGGTTCCGCGAGCAACGCGCTGGTCTGGTCCGGCGACCACCACCCCGACCAGCCGGGCCACGGGAGCCTGCTCTTCTCCGGCGGCAAGAACCCGCTGCACGGCGCCTACTTGACGACCGGCGACAAGGCCCCGCTCAACTCCGAGACATTCAAGCAAGGTTATACCTTCGAGGCGTTCGTGAAGGTTCCGACCACGTGGTCGTCCGACGACAACTCGTGGATGGCCCTGCTCAGCCGCTGGGGCGAGGCCGGCCAGGCCGGCAAGTCCAACGGCAACACAGACCCGGATGAGCCCATCGTGACCTTCAGCCTCTCCAGCGGACGCGAACCCCAGTGGTGCGTCTATCCGACGAACCTCACGGAGGGGTCCACGAACTGGGGGCACGCCCTGCCGGAGGACGCCTGGTGGCACCTAGCCGTCGTCAACGACGGCCGCCGCACCGTCATGTACGTCGAGGGCTGCGAGACGGTCGACAACCCCTCGACCGTGGCCATCGGTCTGACCACGCTCAACCTGCCCTGGTTGCTGGGCGGTTACGAGTACAGCGGCAGCATCGACCAGATCTTCCACGGCTGGATCGGCGACGTCCGCATCGTCAACCGCCCGCTCAAGGTCAGCGAGTTCATGATCGGCAAGTAATTGCATCCTCCGGCTCTGCCGACCCTCTGGCCGAGTCGCGGCGAGGCGGGGCCCTCGGCAGCCAGCAGAGCGGTCTCCATCTCCTGGGCCGTAAGGTCGGCCGCCGCCTCGTCAGCCGACGCGGCGGACGCAGTTGACCCACCGCCCTGAGTTCCGCACCAGCACCGTTCGCCCACTTGACGTGCTCCCTGGCCTAAAGTCCAAGGATCCCGGCCTGGGTCGTCTGACCCTTCCGGGGGCTTCCTGCCTCACCGCGCTGTGCCGTGATTTTCGTCCTGGTCTTACCAGCGCTCCACGAGGCGTTTAGCGTCTCCGCCCGTCCGGCGACGACGATACGGCGTCCTTCGAAGAGGACGTTGCGGGCTGCGTTGTGGTCACGGTCGTGCACCGTGCCGCACGCCCCGCACGTCCACTGCCGCACGTGCAGGGGCTTGGGACCGTCCCGGAATCTTGATACGGGCCCTGGCCCGGTTCTTCGACCCCTTGGCCTTGCGCGACAGTTCCGCTGAAGACGCTTGAGCTCCGAAGCGGGGACTGTCGATCTGGCTGCCGTCGGACAGGACCGCGAAGGCGGACAGGCCCAAGCCGAACGGCACCCCCCACAGGGCAACCTCCTCCACCATCGCCGGATCACCCTCGGCAGCACGCCAACGGCGCCGGCCGATCAGCACCGCAAGACTGATCCCGACGATGTACATCAGCGCGTAGAAGTGCACGAACAACGGCCCCACATGGAAACCGTTCACCGACGGGGACGGTATCGAAGCGAGCAGCAAAGCCACGAGCGTACGCGGTGCGCCGAGCCGCGCGGGGGGCCTGGCGCAGGGGGCAGCAGGTTCCCGGGCAGCAGGTCGCCGCAAGCAGCTTGCCGAGCTCGATCTTGCAGTCAAGGTTGCGCCTTCCCTCCCCGCCGCGACAGAACCAGTCGGCCGCCTCCGGATCACCGTCTTCTCGGAGCAGTACGTCGAGCCTGCTGGCCGGATTGTCCGCGGACTCCCCGCGAACTTGTCAGTGATCGGTAATGAACGCATCCACCGATCACTTCCCCTCGTCCTGCCAAGTGTTCGGAAAGCGGCCAGGGATCGGCGAGGAACTGCCGGAAAGCGAGGCGGACATGACACGGCACGGCGGCAGACGGAGTTGGTACGGCAAGCTGGTCGGGGCTGCCCTCGGGGTGACGGTGCTGGGCGCCGGGGCCACAGCATGGACCACTCGCTGGGCTGGAACGTGGACTCCAAGGACTTCGAGCGGCCGGGCACGGACGCCGTCGTCGCGACCGTCGAGCGGGAACTGCCCAATGGACCGACGATCCTCTTCCACGGCACCCCTCGCCCTGAAGGCCCTTCACGTGGTGATCTGCCGTCCGGGTTCATACGTCGCGGCGGCGCACGACAACAACCGCGAGCACGACCGCGACGAGCGGCCACACCGCGTACACGCTCCACGAGCCGGGGACCGTGGCGCTGAGCACCGGGGATGTCGGATCCGGCGGCCAATTCTGGACCAGGCGCTTCCAGGCGGTGACGACCATCGCGTGGTTGATGTCGGCGGACCAGCGCTTGGTCTGCGAGAAGATCGTGGGGAGCATCAGCAGCGTGAAGGCGCTGGTGACCATGGTCGCGGCGCTGTGCCGGATCAGCGCGGCGAGGCCGAGACCGATCAGTGCGCAGACCGGCGCCAGCAGCGCGGATGCCACCAGCGCCCGGACTACCCCGGGATGGGTGATCGGAACCCCTGTGTGCCGCCCGTCCAAGATGGCCTGGGAGGTCAGGAAGGAACCGGTGGAGATGACCGTGCCCACGACGGTCCACAACGAGGCGGAGACAACGGCCTTGGCCAGCATCAGTGAGCCGCGGGCGGGGACGGCCACAGTAGTGGTGCGGATCAGGCCGCTGCTGTATTCGCTGACGACGGCAAGGGCCCCGAGGCTGCCGGCGACAAGCATCAGCGTCATGTAGCCGGCCGGCGGGAAGGCATCGAAGGGAAGGAAGACGGGCGGCTGCCGCATGCTCGCGCCGGAGCCGGACAAGTTGTCGTAGTCGGCCAGTGCCGCCACCGCTGAGGACCCGATGACGAACAGGACAGTGAGCGCGATCGTCCACGGAGTGGAACGCAGAGACCACATCTTGATCCATTCAGCGGCGAGCAAGTCGCGGAAGCGGACGGGCGGCTCGGTGACGAAAGCGGTCGGAGTGACGGTGCGGTGCGTGGTCATCGGGGCTGTCCTGCCAGGTATTCGACGCTGTCGGCGGTGAGTTCCATGAACGCCTCCTCCAACGAGGCGGCTTTGGTGGTCAACTCGTTCAACTGGATCTGGTTCTCGAAAGCGAGCGCTCCGATCCGCTCGGCCGGCAGCCCGGTCACCTTGAGCTTCTCGATACCCGCCGCGCCCTCCCGCGCGACCGTAGCGGTCAGCACCGCCGCCAGCTCACCGGCCTGCGGTGTGACCACCACGACGTTGCGCCGGGCGCTGCGGGCCGCGAAGTCGCGTACCGACTCGGCGGCGATGAGGCGTCCTCGGCCGATGACGACGAGTTGGTCGGCGGTGTTCTCCATTTCCGACATCAGGTGGCTGGAGAGGAAGACCGTGCGCCCCTCGGCAGCCAGGCGCCGGAAGAGCCGGCGTACCCAGAGCACACCCTCCGGGTCCATGCCGTTGATAGGTTCGTCGAACATCAGCACAGGCGGGTCGCCGAGGAGAGCGGTGGCGATCCCCAGCCGCTGCTTCATGCCGAGCGAGAACCCGCCGACGCGGCGGGTCGCCACCTCGGCAAGCCCCACCTCCTCAAGCACCTCGACGATCCGGCGACGCGGAAGGGCGTTGCTGCGCGCCAGGGCCGACAAGTGGGCCGCGGCGCTGCGACCGCCATGGGCCTGGGTGGCGTCCAGGAGGGCGCCGACGTGCCGCAGTCCACGGGGATGGGTGCGGAAGGGCACGCCGCTGACGGTGGCGGTGCCGCTGGTCGGCGCGTCCAGACCGAGGATCATGCGCAGCGTGGTGGTCTTGCCGGCTCCGTTCGGGCCGAGGAATCCGGTGACCTGGCCGGGCCGCACGGCGAAGGACAGCTGATCGACAGCGGTCTTGCCGCCGTAACGCTTGGTGAGTTCGTTGACTTCGATCACACGGTCAACCCTGCCGAGAGGAGCCCCGCAGGACATGAGGCCGTGGATGGCAATACCCCCGCCGGGGTAGCCCGTGGGCGTACATCCCGAGGCCGATGTCACGCGGACGGCGCCTGGTTAACCTCACGGTATGGACGACTCATCGACTCCCCAGTCGCCGGCATGCGTATCACCTGGCGATCTCCCTCGCGAAAGGTCACGTCGGTGGTGACGAGGACGAAGGCCGTGTCCTGGCTCGGGGGTGTCCTGTACTTTCTCATCCTTGGTCTGCTGCTGGGGGGCGCGCCGCGGGCCTCAGGCATGGTCCACGGTGTGGGATCGTTACTGGCCGCGAGCCTGCTCGCCGGTGTGCTGCGACGGGTGCCGCTGCTGGCGCCGGCCATGACACTCTTCGGGGCCATCTGCGTGGTAACGGTTTTCCCGCCCCGCCCCGCTACGAGCACGCGCACCGGGCCGTGTCATTTCAGGGCGAGTTCCTGTCGCTCGTGGCGGTGGACCTCGTTCTGGCCTTCATCATCGCCACCCGCACGCGGCGCGCCTCGATCGTCGCCGTGGCCGTGTCTTTCACCGTGCAGCTCCTGCTGATCGGTGGCTTCGCGCACGGAGAGAACCTGACGGTCAACGGCGTGATCGCCCTTCTGGCGATGGCCGCATCCTGCATGGCGGGACTGCTCGGCCGTGAGCGTCGCGAGCACGCGGTGGCGCTTCACGCACAGGAGGTGACCAAGGCCCTGACCGCCGAACGACTGCGGATCGCACGGGAACTGCACGACATGATCGCGCACAGCATCGGCATCATCGCCATCCAGGCCGGGATGGGCAGCCGGGTCATCCGGACACAGCCCGCACAGGCCCGCGAGGCACTGCAAGCCATCGAGGACACCAGCAGACAGACCCTGTCGGGCCTCCGCCGCACGCTGGTGGCGCTCCGTCGGACCGAACCGGAGCCAGCCGCACTGGGGCAGGCCCTCGTCCCCTCGCCGGGGCTGGCGGACATCGAACGGCTCGCGGTGGCGACCGCGGACGCGGGGGTACGCGTCGACGTGCGCTTCAGAGGGGAGCAGCGTCCGTTGCCGGACGATATCGACCTCGCCGCCTACCGCATCGTGCAGGAGGCACTGACCAACGTGGTCCGTCACGCGGGTACCGCACACTGCCGGGTGACCGTCGGCTATGGGGCCGAGGAACTGTCCGTGGAGATCACCGACGACGGGCGCGGCGCCACCGGGAGCGGCCTGGCCCATGGCTTCGGCCTCGTCGGCATGCGCGAACGCGTCGGCATGCTGCACGGCCGCCTCAGCACCGGGACACGTCCCGAGGGCGGCTTCCGGGTGGCCGGACGGCTGCCACTGCCCCAACCCGTCGCAGTCCGACTGGAGGCCCGGTGACCGTCCGGATCGTACTCGCCGACGACCAGCCGCTGGTGCGCTCAGGTCTGCGCGTGCTCATGGCCGATCACCCGGACCTGGAGGTCGTCGGTGAGGCCGCCACCGGCGCCGAGGCGGTCCAACTGGTCGGCGAGATCAGCCCCGACGTCGTGGTGATGGACATCAGGATGCCCGGCATGGACGGCATCGAGGCCACGCGCCGGATCACCGCCGGTCCGGCGATGACCCGCGTCCTCGTGCTGACCACCTTCGACGAGGACGACCACGTGTACGGCGCGCTCCGGGCCGGCGCCAGCGGCTTCGTCGTCAAGGACATGGCGCTGGACGACATCCTCACGGCGATCCGCGTGGTCGCCGCCGGCGACGCACTGATCGCGCCTGGCGTGACGCGCCGCCTGATCGCGGACTTCGCCCGACGCCCCGCGGCTGCACCGGAGCCCTCCCTACGGCCGGTGGAATGCCTCACCGAGCGGGAGCAGGAAGTACTGACCCTGGTCGGACGCGGCCGGTCGAACAGCGAAATCGCCGAGGATCTCTTCATCACGGTGGCCACCGCAAAGTCACACATATCCCGGCTGTTCACCAAACTGGGCGCCCGGGACCGGGTCCAGCTCGTGATCACCGCCTACGAGGCCGGGCTGGTCAAGCCACCCCGCTGACTACGCCGATCAGCACGTCGCTGCCTGCTGTTTCCGCTTGCCTGCTCAGGCAGTCGATGCGAGCGGCGCAAGCCCGAGGCCGCGGGACTGCCCGTCGTCGGTCATCGGCACACACCCGGCCCCGGGTGCCGATGCCCACGGGCTAACCGCCAGGCTCGCCAGTGCGCAGGAACTCTGCCGGCTCGACGGGGGCCGGACCGGCCGTCCGTACTGCGGTGGACAGTTGAGAGCCCACCCACAGTCAGACAACGGCCTATTCGTGGGGATTGAGCGCCTGAACACAGGTGAATCGGTATGCCCCGTCTCCCAAAGAGAGCACGGTACAGCGAAGGGATCAGCAAACACGCAAACGATCGAGTAACGTAACGGGTGCGTCGTCGGCGATGTTGTAGACATGACCGCTCACTGCCGACGTGGTGGCCCATCTGCAGCCGTTGCGCGGGTGCCCAGTTCGCGGCGCAGCGCAGTGACTGGGAGATGCGGGTCGCCGCCACCGTACACGAAGGGCAGCCGGCCGACGCGCACCTCCAGCCAGCAACTCCCGCTCGGCCGCCGCCTTGGACTCGGCGTAGGCGCCCCACAGCTCTCCGCCGGGCCGGATCTCATCATCCTCGGTCATCAGACGGCCCCGCGGTGCCGTACACGACCCCGGTGCTGACCTGCACGAATCGCCGCACACCGGAGGCCGGCGCGGCCCGCCCCAACCCCACCGCCGCATCCCGGTTGACGGCGCACGCCTCCTCGTCCGGTACCCCGCGGAAGGACGCGGCGACGTTCACGACCGCGTCCACCCCGGCCACCGCCTTGCCGAGGGCCTCCTCTTCCCGCTGTTCGCGCTCTGCGTGCCACCGTGGAGCGGCCTCGCCCTGTGCAGGGACCCCGCTGCGGCCGGAGAGCAGACGGCCCGAGCCGTCCGGTTCTCCTGGCCGAGATCCGGGCTCATCGAGGCCGCGGGGAAACCGTTCCACGCCGCGAACTGGCGACGAGCAGGCACGGCGCTTCGATCATGGGTGGCAACCTCCCTGTCGCTCGGCGCCTGACCCTCTGCGCTGCTACGCGGTGACGGACCAGCCTGCAGCCCAGCGAGCTCCTCCATCCGTTGAACCTCCTCCTGGCTCAGGACGGCCGGCTTCACCTCACCCTTCTTGCCCCCACCAGGACTCCCTTGAGGCGTTCCCGGAAGTCGGTCGGCCTCGGCTTCCCCGCCTCCTGCCCGCCATTCGGACATCCCGTCATGGCCTGATTCTCCCCGCACGACTACCCCGAGTCGCTGTTCGACACCGGTGAGGTGATGCTGAACCACGCCACCGCCGGATCTGCCGACAAGCCTGCCCTGGTGCTCAGCCATACGGCTGCTGGCCGACGATTTCGAGGTCTACGCCGTCGGCCTGCGCGGCCAAGGACGCTCCACCCGCACCCCGGGGCGCTTCACGATTGACAACATGCGCAACGACCTGGTCCGGTTCATTTCCGGCCGGATCAGGCGCCCGGTCATCGTGGCCGGCAACTCCTCCGGCGATCTCGTCTCCGCCTGGCTGTCGGCCTACGTTCCACCCGGCATGATCCGCGGCGCGTACTACGAGGACGCGCCGCTGTTCTCTTCTGAGAGGACGACTATGTCGAGATGCTCCGTGCTGTTCGTTGCGATCGGCGAGCTGCTGGAGCGTACGGGAGCGCGGCAGTGGACCGAGCCCGATCTGGTTGAGGCGGAGGACGCGGAGTTCGAGATGTGGGGTTACTCGGGCTTGCACGCCGTTCGTCGTCTCGCCGTCCACCTTGCGGCGGGTGGGCGCGTGCCCGAGCCGTTGCATGAGGCCCAGCGTGCGACTGACGACTCGCTGGGCCTGCACGACATGTCTGCGGCGGAACGCCGGTACGATAAGGAGCACGACCAGGACCGGGACGTGAAGCACGACCAGAGGCACGACCTTACGGGGCCGCTGCGGACGTCGGCGCTTCGGTGTTTGTGCCTGTGTACCGTAGATGGCCACTTTGCAGGGTAGATGGCCAAGGGTTACAGGCTGATTGGCCAGACAGTTTAGCCGAAGCACGATAGCTGTCACCCAGGCAGGCTGTTGTCACCAGGGTTTCCGGACAGGGCGCGCGGGGCTGGAAGCTGCACCAGAGCTGGTGTCTGCAACATACACGTACTGTGGCGGTGGGCCAGTCGGTGGGGCCGGTGCGGCTCCCGGCAGTCACCTGAAACTCACCAGATTCGCGCCTCCGCAACCAACTTCGATGCCACGACGTCCAACTCCACGACGGACGGCTGCCGATCACCCGGGAGAGCACGTGGCGAAGAAAGACCAGAAGACAGACATGGCGACGGAGAAGGACCGCGAAAAGTGGATGGCGCGTTTCCAGGTACGGCTGGCCATGCAGCCGGGCGTGGACCGGGCAGTCGTGCTCCAGGCGGTCAAGGATGTCACGGGGCACTGCGCGGTTACGGGAGAGCACCCGCGGACTGCCTTCGGTGACCCGGACGCCTATGCCGTGCAGGCCGCCGCGCGGCTGGTCCCGGCGGACCGGGCGGCGCGCGCGAAGCAGCACAACGCGTGGGTGGACGCGCTCGACTCCGTGCAGAACAGGACCGGGGGCCTCGCCGGTCTGTGACCGGTCGGAGCGACTGCCGTCATGGCCCGGCGCACAGTTCTGACATGGCTTCCATCCGCCGGGGCCGCTGGGCGGCTCAGGCGGATGGCGGAGCGCCGGAGCCGGTGACACCGATCCTGCTGTGCGCGCCGCTGGTGACAGACAGCGCGCCGCCCCAGCGCCAACGGTCGTGCTTCGCCCGGTCGAAGCCGCAGGTCAGCCGATGCCGTAGGTGACACCTACCGTGCTTCGGCTCAACAGTGCAGCCGATCTGTCCTGGACATGCACGAGGACCTGTCGCGATTCGTGCTGATCACCCTTCACTCAAGCCAAGGCGACCGCATCCTGGACACCGTGCACTTTGCGGTGGATCACGGACTTGTCGGTTACGGTCCCCAGACCGACTCCGCCATCGCGTGACTACCGGCGACGACCACACTGTTGGCATGGGCGTCGCGGCTGATCAGCATCTCCTGGAGCAAGCATGCTGGCCCACCACCAGCTCACTTGCGACCTCCCCGACGGGTCCCGCCCTTTTCGAGCGATCGAGGCACCGGGCCACAGGCTGGAGGCTGCACAACAGGCTCGACTAACAAAGCCTCGCCCACGCCTTGGCGGCGTGACCATCACACCGACGGCGTCCGTCAAAAACGAGCGAGTTCAACGGGAACCTTCGGCCCGGTGCCGGACACATACAGTGCATGGAACTGAACGACGCTGGTCCCACCGCACCTATGGGAGGGATATCCGACCGGGAGTTGTGGGCACGGGCAGTCGACGGCGACCGGGATGCGTTCGGTCGGATCTTCGACCGTCATGCGAAGACCGTTTACAACCACCTGTTCCGGCGGACGGCCGACTGGTCCGAGGCCGAGGATCTCACGGCGACCGTTTTCCTTCATGCCTGGCGTCGGCGGTCGGAGACTGTGCTGGACCGTGAATCTGCCCTGCCGTGGCTGCTCGGCATCGCCGACCGCCTGCTGTCGAACACCAGGCGGCGGCTGCGGCGGGCCGAGGCGCTGCTACACCGGCTCGTCTCGCATGACGAGCCAGTTGTGGGCGACCACGCCGACCGCGTCGCCGGCCTGGTCGACGACGCGCGTCGGATGTCGCAGATCCACCGGGCGCTGGCCCGGCTCCCGCGCCACGAACGCGAGGTCGTCGAGATGTGCATGTGGTCGGGCCTGGATCAGCAGGCGGCCGCGGCGGCGCTGGGGGTGGCGGTCGGAACCGTGAAGTCCAGACTGCACCGGGCACGGCGCAGACTGGGGGCCGACCTCGCCGACGGACCCACGGTTCCGACGTCGTCCAGTTCAAAGAATCCCGTCACCGTGGAGGAGGTCGCACGATGATTGACACGCAGGGTATTCCCGTGCCTCCCCCCGATCGTGATCTGCCGAACCACCGGCGGATCCGAGAGGACCTACTGATGAAGATCGACCCAGAGGATCAGCATACTTCGCTGTCGCGCAGGTGGGGACTGCCGCTGGGCGTTGCCGCCGGTGTCGCGGCAGTGAGCGTCGCGGCAGTGGCCGTCTTCGGCGGGAAGGGGGCCGCCAAGCCGGTCCTGGCCGCCAGCGGTGGAAATCCGACGAGCGCTGCCACATCACCGAGTCCGAGCCCGACGCGGGTCTCCCCGTCAGCCGGGGTCGGCTCGGCGCCGTCCTCGGCCAGTGTGACTTCCGACCCCGCCGCGTTCAAAGTCACCAGCGTGACCACGACCCCGATCGACGCCGGGACCGTCGCCAAGATCCTGGCCTCCTGCCTGGGATCGGACGCCTCGAAATACCACGCGGTGATCGCCGTCCGAACCCCTGTCGCCTCGCAGCACTGGGACGGCGCGGTCATCGCCGTCGACTCCGCCGGCCAGTACGTGCAATGCGAGACCAAGGGCGACCGGGGCACCAGCCAGGACGTCCCGCCGACGTTCATCAACAACCGGCTGTGGGGCACCGGTCACATCGTCGAGTACTTCGACTCCATCGGCGAGCCGGTCGGCCAAGGGCGGTATCTCTCGCTCGGTGCCGGGCACTACACATCGGACGTCGCCAAGATCACCATCAGCTACGGCGACAACCCGAAGCAGTACCCGGCGGTCATGGCGGGCGGCGCATTCTTCTACACGGCGGCCTTCTCCACCGGCACGTCTGCCACCAACCACTTCTCTGCGACGTCGGCCCCGTACGTCCATGCCTACAACGCAGCCGGCAAGGAGATCTACAACCAGAAGAAGGACGCGCAGTTCACCGGCAACCACAAGTAAGCCGGCCTGACAACCGCCCTCACTGCTGCCACGGCGATATTGCCGGGGCAGCAGTGACTGAGCTGATCCCGGTTTTGTGGAGTCCCTGAGCCTTTGCCAACCTGGTTGACCTCCAGCTGAGTTGACGTGGGGGCGGTGCGTGGGAAGGGGTGAAGCTCCTGGTAGATGGGTTGTCGACCAAGATCAACCTGTCCGCCCGGAGCTTCATGTGCTTGTCTACCCATCGGGGATCGATCTGTCCAGCTCGGCCCTTCGCTTCCTGTCCCGGCTCCTGACTGCCCGACGGCGTGAGCTCGGTACCCGATGGCGCCGGCTCCCGGCAGAGCGCCAAGCCCTGCTGGTCCTGGCCCATCTGCGGTGCGGACACACCTACGCGCAGCTCGCCGCCGGCTTCGGCGTCGGAACCAGCACGGTCCACCGGTACGTGGCCGGGGCCGTCGAGGTCCTGGCCGCTCTCGCGCCCGACCTCGCCACGGCCGTCCGGGCTGCAGCGCGCAAGGCGTTCGTGATCCTCGACGGGACGCTGCTGCCGATCGACCGCATCGCCGCCGACCGCCCGTACCACTCCAGTGTTCGGCGGAGAAGTACGCCTAATGGGCAGTGAAACGGGGCACCGCCAGGCCCACCCCGGCCCGTCGAGGCCCTGAAAGAGACTGCGGGCCCCGCTTCAGCAAGCGCCATACATCCTGGTGGTGATCGGTGCCGGGAAGCCGCAGAGTACGCCTGGGGCCTCGAGCCGTTGGACAAGCACCGGCCCCGGTTCCGGACGCGAAGGGCTGTGCTCGAAGGCAGCCCGCGTCGTACTGGCCGCCGCGCCCACCCCGGAACAGGCCGCCAAGCTCACCCGCACCCAGCTGTGCTCGCTCCTGAAGAAGGCCGGCCGCCAGCGCGGCATCGAGGCGGAAGCCGAACGGCTCCGCCAGGCCCTGCGGGTCCCGCAGATGCGGCAGCTTCCGCCAGTCGAACAGGCCACGGGCCGTCAGGCCATCGCTCTGCTGAGACAGCTCGACGCCGCCTGCACCAGCGCGGACGATCTGACGGCTGCTGCGGTGGAGTCTTTTGAAGCACACCCGGACGCCGAGATCATCACCAGCTTTCCAGGGCTCGGGTCTCTCACCGGCGCCCGGGTGTTCGCCGAGATCGGCGACGACCGATCCCGCTTCACCGACGCGAAAGGACTCAAAGCCTTCGCCGGGGCCGCACCGGTCACCCGGGCGTCCGGCAGAAGCCTCGCGGTCATGGCCCGCCGGGTCAAGAACCAGCGCCTGGCCTCGGTCGGCTACGCCTGGGCCTTCGCCGCACTCACCGCCTCACCAGGCGCCCGCGCCCACTACGACCGCCGACGTGCCGACGGCGACCGCCACACCGCCGCCCAGCGCAACCTCTTCAACCGCATGCTCGGCTGCCTCCACCACTGCCTCACCAAACGAACCCACTACGACGAAGCCACCGCATTCCCCGTCCCCCAAGCTCCTCAACTCTCCGTTGCCGCTTGACAGATCAACCGCATCGGATGTCTTGTCCGCACGGAGTTTGACGGGTCGGCGCCGCCGCGGCCCGCGGCGGGAGCGGACGGCGGGTATGCCGCGGATCAGTGGCGAGAGCCAGGCTGTCGTGGGTGTTCGCACCGGACACTGCGACGGCCAGAGGGACGCCCTGGGCCTCGGACCGCACGTGCAGCTTGCTGCCCTTCTTGCCGCGGTCGACCGGGTTCGGCCCGGTCAACGTGCCCCCCTTTTTTGGCTCGGACGGAGGCGGCGTCGACGATCGCCGAGGCCCAGTCCAGCCTGCCCCGCGCACCGAGTTCGTCCAGGACCGCCCGGTGGAGCCGACGCCACAGCCCCGCCCGGCTCCACACGGTGAACCGGCGATGCGCCGTCGCGGGTGAGACGCCGAACGTCTCCGGCAGATGCCGCCAGGCACACCCACTGGTCAACACGTACACGACCGCCGTGAACACGGCTCGCTCATCACACGGAGCGGTCCCGCCACCTTGCGGACGGGACTTGAACGACGGCAGCAACCGACCGACCAGCTCCCACAGACCGTCAGGAACCAGCCGCTGCGACAGATCGACACCCACAAGCAGCAATGATGCCCCAGCTCACCGCATCACCACATGAGACATCCTCTTACTGATCAATTATGTGCGAGAAGTACGTCACTCCCTGCTTGGCTTTCCCGTCGCTTGCGAGGTATGTCGGCGGCCTCTTGGCCGATGCCCCGTCCCTACGGGTGAACCGGCGGGGTGCTTCGCAGGCACGGGCAGCGCTGAAGGCGGTCGAGTGCGGCGGAAGGCGAGTGCGGACAGCCCCCGTTTCGTGGGCCGCGAGCGCGAGTTGCTGCGCGTCACGGACGCTCTCCGGCGGCGGCCCGCCCTGGTGATTATCGAGGGCGAATCCGGCATCGGCAAGAGCCGTCTGGTACGGGAGGCCCTGGCGGCGGTCTGCCCCCCATTCCGTGAGGCGCTGACTCTGGGCCCGATCGTCGACGCGGTACGGCAAGCAGTCGCACCCGCGCCGACCTGGCGGACCTCGAACTGTCGGCACTGGCAGGCACGTTGCGGTCGCATTTCCCCGAGTGGGCGGATGTGCTGCCCCCCACGCCCGAACCCCTGGCCGACGCGGGCGCGGTCCGGCACCGGCTGATCAACGCTTTCGCCGAACTCCTCGGCCTGCTCGGCATCGAGATCCTGGTCCTGGAGGACGTGCACTGGGACGAGGTGACGCTGGAACTGCTGCTGGCCCTCGCCTTCGCGGCAGCCTCAGCCGGTCAGCCTGGTGCTGACGTTCCGCCCTGAGGAAGTGGCCCCTGATTCCCTGCTGCTCCGCCTCTCCTCGTGGATTCCGGGGTACGAGGAGGTCAGCGCGCCTGTCGACCTCGGCGTACTTCCGGTGGCGGCCACGGCGGAACTCGTCTCGTCGATGGTGGACGACGAGCACGTCTCCGTGGCGTTCGCCGGGTTCCTGCACGAGCGGACCGTGGGTGTGCCGCTCGTCCTGGAGGAATGTGTCCGGCTGATGCGTGACCGGGCGCACGTCGTCCAGCGGGACGGCGAGTGGGTGCGGCGCACCCTCGATGAGATCACCGTGCTACCGACTATCCGGGACGCCGTCGCCGAACGAGCGGCCCGGCTGGGACCCGACGCGCAGAAGGTACTGCTGGCCGCCGCCGTGCTCGGCGACCCGGCGGACGAGCATGCCCTCGGCGTGGTCGGCAGGCTGCCGGTGACGGGGGCCCGCGGTCCGTACCGTCGACCGAGGCCGCGGTGGCCGAGGCGGTGCGCATCGGTCTGCTCGTCGAAGAGGCTGCCGGTACGGGCAGGGTCGCCTTCCGGCATGCGCTCGCCGCGCAGGCGGTCTATGACGGAGCACGACTGGCCTACCGCCGCGCGGCCCACCGGCGTGCCGCCGCCCTGCTGGAGACCGTCCGGCCACGGCCGATCGGGAAGCTGGCCCACCACTTCCGCCAGGCCCGCGACACGGCGCGTTGGTGCGCATACACCGAGCAGGCTGCGGACGTGGCGTTCGTCTCCGGTGACCACCCCACCGCCTCACGCTGCTGCACGAGCTGATCAGCGAACCGTCGCTGCCCGCGGGAGCGGTCGCGCCGTTGGTACGGAAGAAGCCGTTCCTGGCGTTCACCGGCTACGCGCGGCGCACCGAGGCCATCGCCGCCCTGCACGCCGTCCTGGAGACGGACCGGCTCAGCGCGCCCGACCGCGCCGCGGTGCGCGGCCAACTGGGCCGGGTTCTCTTCGGTCTCGGCGACTACTCCGCCGCAGCCGCGGAGTTCGAGCTCGTGGTCCCCGACCTCGGCGAGGGCACGTACGTCGACGCCTGGGCGATGACCCTGTTCGGACTGCCATGGGTCAGACCGTGGCCCGTCGTGACCCATCTGCGTTGGCTGGACCTGGCCGAGCGGTTCGCGGCCGGCTGCGAACCGCTGCCGCACGAACGGATGAGCCTTCAGGTGAACAGGATGACAGCCCTGCTCGAACTCGGTGAGGAAGCCGGCTGGGCTCTCGTGCCCGAGCTGAGCGGCGAGGCGTCCGAACCGCAGCTCGCGGTCGAACACGCCCGCGCCGCGCTGAACATCGGTGACTCGGCGCTGCGGTGGGGACGGTATGAGGAGGCGCGCGCCCACCTGACCACCGCCGTGCACGTCGCGGGGAGACACGGCTTGGAGGTGATCCGGATCATGGCGCTGGTGACCTTGCTGCGCCTCGACTACCTCACCGGATCGAGGCAGGGGCTGGCCGAGCAGGCGAGTGAGTGGTCCGAGACCGCTGACGAGCCGGTCTGCCGCCTGGAGGCGTCGCTGCTGACGCCCAGCTCACAGCGGCGGCCAAAGGCGGCGACGAGCGCCTGGAAAACCTGCTGCGGAGCATCTGCGAGAAGGGGGACGTCGCGGCGTCATCGCCGTGTGGCTGGAGTCCGCGGCGGCTCACGCACGTCTGAGGCTGGCCGCGGCCGACGCCGAGCAGGCGCTCGTCCTCACCGAGGACTGCATGCGTCTGATCACGGACAAAGAGATGTGGATCTGGGCGACGGATGTCGCGCCTGTGCGGGTTGCCGCGCTGACGGCACTCGGACTGCGGACGCGGGCGGAGCATGCCGTCGCGGCCTTCGCACAGGGACTGAGCGGACGGAACGCCCCCCCCTGCGCAGGCTGCCCTCAAGGAGTGCCGGGCGATCGTGTGCGAAGCCCGCGGAGACGCCGGGCCGTCGGCGCTGGCGGGTGAGGCGGCACGGGCGTGGGCACGGCTGCCCCGCTCGCGCGAGGAGGCACGGGCCCAGGAGGGTGCCGAGTGGTGTGCCCGTGCGGCACGCGGCGGCCAGCGGCGCGGAGGCCGCCGTGGATACGGCAACCGACTTTCCCCCGCGAGCGCGAAGTGGTGCGGCTGGTGCTGCGGAGTATGGCGAACCGTCAGATCGCCGGTGAACTGTTGAGGTCCCCGAGCACGGTCGGCGACCAGCTGAAGTCGGCGATGCGCAAGTACGGAGTGAGCTCCCGGACAGCGCTGGCCGTGATCGTCAGCCAGGCGGACGGCGAATGAGGCGCCCTTGCCCCCGGGTGCGTTCCCGGCCAGGGGGGAGGGCCCCCTTACCGAGTGCTCGTGCCCGCCGTCGGCGGTGCGGCGTCGAGCAGGACGGCTGCGGCGGCCCGGGCGGTCGTGGCGGCGGACGGGTCGCGGTCCATCCGTGCCGACTGCCCCGCGCCGTCGTACAGCAGATGGAGCTGTCGGGCCAGCGTCTCGGGGGCGGCGTAGCCGGATGCCGTGGCCAGTTCTGTGAACAGGCTGCGGAGCCAGAGACGGTAGGTGTCGGCGACCTGGCGGATCGAGCTGTCCTCGGCCGTCTCGGCGGTGGCCCGCACGAAGGCACAGCCGTTGTACCTGGGGTCGGTGATCGCCTCGCCCAGGGCGTCGAAGACGCCGAGCAACTGCTCGCGCGGGGTGCGGAAGCGGGTCAGGGTCGTGGTGATCCGGTCCCTCATCCGCACGTAGCGCAGCTCCAGGTAGGCGCAGACGAGGCCTTCCTTGCTTCCGAAGGTGTTGTAGAGGGACGCCTTGGCCACTCCGGCGTGCTCGATCACACGGTCGATGCCGACGGTCTGCACGCCTTCACCGTAGAAGAGCTCGTTGGCCGCTTCGAGCAGCCGTTCGCGTGCGGACGGCTTGGTCGCGGTTCTGGTTGCCATGGCCACACCCTTTCAGACAGACCTGTTCATTCTAATGCCGGAGAGCTCCGTCACACCTCTGAGATCGGAGCCACAGGGGCTGCCTCGGAGGGGACATCCGCCGACCGGAGCACCGTCACCTGCTGCACCGGCTCGACCCGGCGGCCACGGAGCAGCAGCCCGGTCAGGGCCGCGAGAGCCAGCACGATGACGGCGATGCCGTACTCCCTGGAGGTCTGGATCAGTCCGCCGCCGTGCACGACCAGGACGCCGGCGATCACGGCCGGCACACCCAGGCCCACGTAGCACACGACATACAGCAGGGAGAGGACTCCGGCCCGCTCATGCGGCTCCACCTGCGGAATGACCAGCCTGATGCCGCCCTGGAACCCGCTTCCGAAACCGACGCCGGAGATCACGCCGCCCACGAAGAAGCCGATCACGGAGAGCGTGCCGCCGGTGCCCGAGCCGATGGACATCAGGGTGATCGCCACGCCGACGACCAGTGTGCCGATGCTGATGAGCATCATGGTCCGGGTCCCGGCGTTGCGCAGCACCACGACGGTCAGACCGGCGCAGCCCGCGATGACGAACAGGGGCAGCCCGCCCCACACCACGGAGGTGGAGTGGACTAGGGTCCGGGTGATGGCCGGGCCGAGTGCGCCGTACAGGCCGGCCAGCGCCCACACCGCGAAGATCACAGGTGCGGCGATGGCCACCGGCCCACGGGCCGACCTGGGCAGCTTGAACTCGGGAACCATGCTGGCCAGCGCGCCCGGCTTGCGGGTCACCGTTTCGTTCAGGGCGAGCACGCCCAGCGCCTGCACCACGAAGACACCGAGAAGCATGACGTAGACGAGATGGGTGGGGGCCGGCAGGTACTGCACGATCAGTCCGGAGGCGAAGGCGCCGCTCGCGGTTCCCAGTGTCGGCGCGAAGGAGTTCAGGAAGCTGCCCTTGTGCGCGTCGATGGCGAGCATTCCGGCGCCGAGCGCACCGACCGCCGCGCCGGTGCTCAGCCCTTGCAGGACGCGGCCGACCAGCAACGTGCCCACGTCACCGGCGGTGATGAACATGACCATCCCCAGTACCTGCACGAGCAGGGCCGTCAGGAGCACCGGGCGGCGGCCCACCTGGTCGGAGATCCTGCCGAAGACCAGGAGTGCGGCCAGTACGGCCACCGCGTAGGTGCCGAAGACGATGGTGATGGTGATGGGGGAGAAGCCCCAGTGCTGCTGGTAGATCGCGTAAAGGGGGGTCGGAGCGCTGGACGACGCCAGCAGCGATATGAGGATCGATGCCAACAGGCATATGGAGGCGTTGGGCCCCAGGATCAGGGCCCGGCGCCGCGGTGCCGCGTGCGCGGGAGATGACTTGACCGGTGCACCCGGTGAGGCGGGTTGACGCGAGGTGGATGCGCGGCTCATGGGTCACTTTCGGGATAGGGCGAAGCGGGCCCTCATATTAGACAGACCTGTCTGACTGGTGCGAGGTCGGAGAGCGTGAGGTGTGTCGCACCAGCCCCATTTGTGGGGGCTGTCGCTGTGTGTGCCGCGGGAGCGGGGTCTGCTGAAGCCGCGGCCGGAGGCACGGCACCCGACGCGGTCGGCGCACCGCTCACGCGGCGGGCCGCGGCGCGCCGGATCCACCCCGAGCAGCGTGGTGGGCGAGGAGGTGACGAACGGGCGGTTATGGTGCTCGCCGGTCGCGAAGACGTCCAGACCGACGTCGTCGGCGAGACGGGGGTGGGGCACGCACCGCAGCTGGAGACGCCGAAGGTCTTCGCGGAACTGCTCACCCGATTCATCGTCGACCTGGGCTGACGGCCCCGCGCTGCCGCCCGGGGAGGACGGTACTGCCCCGGGGAGAACGAGGTCACACTGAGATGCAATCCCATTGGGAGCGTGAGAGCGTGGTGGTGACGGCTGCGGAACCGTCCTCATCCTCGGGCGGCCGGGTTGTGGGCCGGGCGACGAGGGCGACGGCGGCCGCCGCCACCGAGTGGTGCGGAGACAGTGGGGCGACGCTTTCCCGAAGCGAGCACGCCTCCCGGGCGGTGATCGCCGAGAGGCGGCGGGGTGCTTTGGCGAGGGCATGCCGATGCGCCGTGAATTCTTTAAGTGGAAGAACCGAGGTGCGATGAACGCCCAGCAGGTGACATATTCGCCCGAAAGTACCGCCCTGCTGATCATCGATCCGTACAACGACTTCCTGTCGGAGGGCGGAAAGATATGGCCGCAGGTCAAGGAGATCGCGGAGGAGATCGACCTTCTCGACCACATGCGGACGGTGCTCGCTGCCGCCCGCGAACAGGGTTTCCACGTGTTCATCGTGCCTCACCACCAGACGGCGCCAGGAGACTATGAGACCTGGGATCACCTGTCCCCGACCCAGCAGCGCGTCGTCGAGCGGCAGACCTTCGCGGTCGGCAGCTGGGGCGCCGAGTGGCATCCGGACTTCGTGCCGCAGGAGAACGAGCTGGTCATGCGCCAACACTGGGCGTCGAGTGGCTTCGCCAACACGGACCTGGACATGATGCTGAAGCAGCACGGTGTCCAGAAAGTCGTGATCATCGGCATGAAGGCCAACACATGCGTCGACACCACCGCCCGTTTCGGGCAGGAGCTGGGGTACCACGTGACGCTTATCCGCGATGCCATCGGCGCCTTCTCGTGGGACGAGATGAGGGCGACGTTCGACATCAACGGCCCCGCGTACGCCCACGCGATCTTCACCACGGACGAGTTTCTGAACACCTTTCAGAAAACCGCCGCGTAGGCCGACTCGGAACGGGTGCGGCGTGCCGTGCAGCCGGATCTCCAGTCCGGCTGCACTTCAATGGGCATATGCTTGACTAGTCAAGTACTATCGGTTTTCGCAACCAGGAACCAAGGGGCGTCATGGGTAGTGTCACCCCCACCGGGCTGTGGACAGCGGCGGAGCTGCGGCTTCGGGGTGTGTGACCGTCGTTGAACAGCTTCCCGAGCGCAGTCCGTACTCCAAGGGATTCACCGTTCACCCCCGCACCCTGGAGATGTGGGCGTCGCGGGGGATCGCCGACCGTTTCGTCGAGCACGGCAACCGTGTGCCCAGTGGCCGCTTCGGCCTCCTCGACGAGCGAATGGACTTCGGCGCACTGGACACCCCCTTTCCGTACACTCTGATGCTGCCGCAGCCCAAGGTCGAGGAGCTGCTGGAGGAGTACGCGCTGCATCTGGGCGCGGACATCCGGCGCGGTCACACCTTCGCCGGGCTCGAGAACAAGCCGCACTCGGTCGTGGCGAACATCGAGGGCCCCGACATGGGATACGCCCTCGAGGCCGACTATCTGGTTGGCTGCGACGGCACTCGCAGCGCCGTCCGCGAGAGCGCGGGCATCGGCTTCTCCGGAACCGATTCCACCTGGTACGGATGGCTGGCCGACGTCGCGCTCGACGCCCCGCCGCGGCAGGTGCCCTACACTCATGTCAACGCCCGGGGCACCTTGATGGTCGTACCGATGTCGCCCGGCGTGTACCGCGTCGGCGGACTCGACCTGGAGGACCGCAACGCCCAGTGGGACGGGTTACACGGTGGAGGAGCTGCTTGCCAAGGCGGCCGCCGTCGCCGGGACCGACTTCGGCCTGCGCGACCCACTGTGGGTGTCACGCTCCGGCAACGCCGCGAAACTGGCGGACCAGTACCGCAAGGGCCGCGTACTGCTCGTGGGCGATGCCGCTCACCGGCACCTGTCGGCCGGCGGCGTCGGTCTGAACGTCGGTGTGCAGGACGTGTGGAATCTGGGCTGGAAGCTGGCTGCCAGGCCGGGACCTGGCCGACAAGCTCAGCCGCAGCATGGAACAAATCCACGGCTGGCGGGTGCAGATGCTGGCCCGCCTCGGCGAGCAGATGACCGGGACGTGCGCGTCGTGACCGCGGCGATACCGGCGGCCGCTTCCGAGACGGCCACGGCCCCTTCCTGGCCTTGGCCCATTGACCTGGCCCGGTACGACCGTCGCCCCGAACTCACCGAACGCGAGCGTGTAGCACTGACCAGTCTGGGCTGGGAAGTCCGCCGACGCCGCGGCTATGCCCCGGACCGGGTCGAGTGGCGAGCGATCTCCCGTCTGCTCCGCCCGCTCGACGACGCACGAGCCGCGCTTCGGTGGTGCCCGGACACGCCCCCCACCGCCGGGCTGTGACCGACGCCATCGGCCCCGTCCTGCGGCGCTGCCTGGAAGACAGCACGTTGTTCTGGGCGTGGTCGGCAGACGACTGGGTCCGCCTCATCGCCCCTGGCCATAAGGAGTTCAAGGATGCCTGGCCGGGGTGGATCGACGGCACGGTCCGGCCCTACGTGGCCGCGTTCGCCTACCTGCTCGGCGACTTCACCGACTTCCACCGAATCGGCGGGTTCACCGCTTCTCGCTTGCCTGGCGCGTCTTCGGCCAGGAATCGGTCGAGGGGACGATTGCGCAGGTGGCGGCCACCCTCCAGGGCTGGGGCTACCACCCCTCGAACGGCGTCTTCGGCCAGTTCCGCACCGTGCTGGTCCAGATCATGCTGATCAACCGCAGCCCGCTTCTGCAGGACATGACCACCGATGCCTTGCAACGGGCCCGCGAGAGCCCTGCGCTCCCGTCCGGGGCCCGTCGCGGAAACCTCCACGGTGTTCATCGGGCGATCGCCGCCCTCGGACACGCCGGCCCACCGCCCAAGCCCATCCAAGATGCCCGATCTCGAAGGCATTCCCGAGCCCTGGGCCGCGATGGTGGAGCGCTGGCACGACACCTCGACGCTCACGCCGAAGGTCACGAATTCCGGTCCATCGTGGCCAAGGCAGGCCGGTGGCTGGCTGCCGAGCACCCTGAGATCGTCGAACCCGCCCAGTGGACCCGCGAGACCTGCGCGGCCAGGGTCGCGGCGCTGGACGGGATGACCGTCGGCGAGCACTGCAGCGCCGGGCGGGACTCGACAAGCGCGGCGGCCAACCGCTGTCCCCTCGCACGAAGTCCGGCTACCTCACCGCAACCAGGACTTTCTTCAGGGACTGCCAGGAGTGGGAGTGGATTCCCCGCCGCTTCGACCTCGTTCGCGCGCTGGCCACGCCCAGGAGCGTCGTGGCGCTGATCGGCCCTAAGGGCGTGCAGATCTTTAATTCGTGGCTTTCTGTTCGGTGGTTCGTTGATCTGGTATGAGCGGGTTGGAAGGGCAACGGGCCGTGCTGGCGGCCAAGTTCGAGGCGATTCTGCCGCACCTCGACGAGCGGCAGCGTCGTCTGTTGATAGGGGCGGAGGCCCAGTCTCTCGGTCACGGCGGGATCAGAGCAGTCGCCCGTGCCGCCGGTGTCCGTGAAGCCACTGTGTCCGCTGGAGTGCGGGAACTCGGCTCCGGACAGGCTCTGCTGGGACGGGTCCGCCGGCCCGGCGCTGGCCGCAAACGCGTCGTCGACCGCAACCCTGCTGTTCGGGAGGCACTCCTCATGCTGGTCGAACCCGACGTCCGCGGAGATCCCATGTCACCGCTGCGCTGGACCACCAAATCCACCCGCAGGCTCGCCGAGCAGCTGACCCGGCAGGGCCACAAGATCTCCGCGGACACGGTGGGCGATCTCCTGCGCGAGGAGGGCTTCAGCCTGCAGAGCAACGCCAAGACCCTCGAAGGCAAGCAGCACCCCGACCGGGAGGCACAGTTCCATTACCTCAACGAGCAGGTCCGCAATCACCAGGACGGTGGGGCTCCGGTGATCAGTGTGGACACGAAGAAGAAGGAACTGGTCGGCCTGTTCAAGAACAGCGGCCGTGGATGGGAGCCGAGAGGCGATCCGGTGCGGGTCGACACCCATGACTTCCCTGACCGCGAGCTGGGCAGGGCGGTGCCCTACGGCATCTACGATGTCGCCGCGAACACCGGCTGGGTCGACGTGGGCACCGACCACGACACCGCCGCGTTCGCGGTCGAGTCGATCCGCCGCTGGTGGAACGGAGCAGGGCGGGCCACCTATCCGACGGCCGACCGGCTGCTGATCACCGCCGACGCGGGCGGCTCCAACGGGTATCGCACCCGCACCTGGAAGACCGAACTCGCCCGGTTCGCCACTGAGGCCGGACTGGCGATCACGGTCTGTCACCTGCCTCCCGGCACTTCGAAGTGGAACCGGATCGAGCACCGGCTGTTCTCCCACATCACCATGAACTGGCGCGGCAGGCCCCTGACCAGCCACGAAGTCATCGCCGAGAGTATCGCCGCGACCACCACCAAAACCGGTCTGACCGTGCACGCCGAACTCGACACCAACCCGTACCCCACCAGCATCCAGGTCAGCGACGGTGAGATCGCCGCCCTGCCGATCACCCGGCACCGTTTCCACGGCGACTGGAACTACACCCTGTGCGCCACGAGGCGCGACGAGATCGAGCGGGGGTGAAAGGACCCTGCCGCCGGGCAATCGCAGTTGCCCGGTGAAGCTGAGGGCAGGCCGACCCCGGGAACGCCGGGAAGGCTGGGAGCAGCCCTGAGAAAGTACGGGACGGGTCGGCACTGTCAGACGATCCGGGTCCGGCGAGCAGCGAGGAGAAGGTGTACGCGAGGAACCACTGTCTGATGCCCCGTAACAGTTCCGCCCGGCTCAAATCTGACGGATACGGGCCCGGGGTGCAGCGCGTGACCATCGCCGCGAAGTGGCGGGATTGGTCAACTCCGAAGCCGGTCAGGGTGTCCGGTGGGGAGGCCACGGTGAATGCCTGCGGCGTAGTCGTGGCGCTGCTGCCGGGGTAGAGGTGGGCACCTCACTCCTTGATCGATTTGGTCGTGAACGTGGGAACCACCCGCGGTCGCCCCAACCTTCGAGCAGCCAGCTCGGTGGCGGGCAGGCCCGTTGTCGGCTGAGGGCCGTCGGGTGGGGCGGAAGCCTCGTAGTAGTCCGAACGGAGGAGAGCTCCGTGCATGGCAAAGGAAGCCAGCAAGTCAGTGGTGGAGATACTGGAAGATCAGGAGGTCGTCGCCGGTGAATACCGACGATCTTGAGCTCGCCTTGTACGAGGCCGAGCGCAAGGTACTGAAGATCCAGCTGCGCCGTCTGGGCATCGCCACCATCACCGACCGGGTAGTCCAGGCGTCCCTCAAGCTGGTGTTGGAGCCGATCTTCGAGGCGGATTTCCTCCCGTGTTCCTACGGGTTCCGCCCGAACCGCCGGGCTCACGACGCGGTGGCCGAGGTGCGCCACTTCGCGTCCCACTCGTATGAGTGGGTCGTTGAGGGCGACATCAAAGCCGGTTTCGACGAAATCTCGCACACCGCTCTACTCGAACGGGTGCGCGGTCGTGTCGGAGACAAACGCGTCCTGCCCCTGCTCAAGGCGTTCCTCAAGGCGGCCATCCTCGGTGAGGACCGCGTGCTGCGGGAGAACAACGCCGGTACCCCCCAGGGTTCGATTCTCTCCCCGTTGCTCAGCAATGTGGCCCTCACCGTCCTGGACGAGTTCATCGCCCAGCACCCCGGGGGTCCCGGCGCTGGGAAGCTGGAACGGGAAAAGCGTCGCCGTCGCGGTCTGCCCAACGTCAGGCTGGTCCGGTTCGCTGACGACTGGTGCCTGATGGTGCACGGAACCAAGACCGACGCCGAAGCCCTACAGAAGGAAATCGCAGGGGTCTTGTCCACGATGGGCCTGCGCCTGTCGCAGGAGAAGACCTTGATCACCCATATCGACGAGGGCCTTGATTTTCTCGGCTGGCGCATCCAACGCCACCGAAAACGAGGCACGTCCAAGCAGTACGTCTATGCCTATCCGTCGCGCAAGTCCGTCAAGGCCGTGACGCGCAAGGTGAAGACGCTGTGCCGACGAATGGATACGAGCCAGCCGCTCGATTCCCTGTTGCGCCAACTCAACCCGGCGCTGAAGGGCTGGTGCGTCTACTTCCGTCCCGGGGTGTCCAGTGCGGTCTTCGGCTACCTCAGCTACTACGCGTGGCTGCGGTTGGGCCGATGGCTGTGCCGCAAACACCACCGATCGGGATGGAAGGTCCTCCGCCGCCGCTACTGCGTCGGCGGATGGTGGCCCGCCTCGGAAGAAAGATCACTGTTCAATCCGGCCAAGGTGAGCACGACACGCTACCGATATCGGGGAGCAGTCATCCCGACGCCGTGGCCGACCATGGGATGAGAGAGGCAAACGGAAACCAGCACGGCTTGTGGGGCGCCCGGTGCTCGGAAACGGGCACGCCGGGTGCGGGAAGCGGCCTGGGGAAACGGGCCGGTGGATGACACCGGAACCGCGCCCCAGGTCGACTTCACCGCCCCTTTTCGGGTTCGGCTGGCCCGCTGCGTTCCCGGTGGCGCGGATCGACCAGATCCTCGTCAAGGGCGTCACCCCGGTCTCGGCCCGAACGCTGCCGCGCACCGGAAGCGACCACCTGCCCGTAGCAGCCGCCTTGCGCCTGTGACGGCGGTGTGATTTTCATCGATCACTGGCGTGGTTACTCGGTGGCATCTGGCGAACGGCGGGGGCAGTGGCCGATGCAGCGTGCGAGCTGGCCGACACAGTGACGCCGGGGACCTGGAGCACGGGCGCGGTCGAGGACGCCGCCTACGCCATCGACACACTCGCCGAGGCCCTCGCCGCGAACCTGACGACAGTGCCAGACGGACCCCTTCTCGCCAGGGCGGATGAGGTTTCGGCAGTCGCGGTGCCAGGGACGTCTGTCCAAAGCCGTCGGACGTGTCAGTCGGCAGGCGGGAGGCGGAGCGTGGCGACGGCCCCGCCGTCGGGCGCCTTGGCGAAGGACAGCGACGCCCCGATGACCCGGGCCTGGCCGAGCGCGAAGGTCAGTCCGAGGCCGTGGCCCCGGCCGCGTTCGGACGCGCCGGTGCGGAACCGTTGGGGTCCGTCGGCGAGCAGCTGGCGGGGGAAGCCCGGGCCGTGGTCCCGTACGGTAACGCAGGTCCCCGCCACGTCGACCTCGACGGGTGCGCGACCGTGCCGGTGGGCGTTGACGACCAGGTTGGTGACGATCCTGTCGAGCCGACGCGGGTCGGTCTGGGCGGTCAGGGCGCCGGACGTGGTGAGCCGTGTCTGCAGCCCGGTGCGCCGTACGGATTCCGTCACCAGTTCGCCGAGCGGTACCGGCTGGGTGTCGGCCTGTTCGGCGCCCGCGTCGAGCCGGGAGATCTCCAGCAGGTTCTCCACCAGGGTCCGCAGCACCCCCACCCGGTCCCTGACCAGATCCGTGGCCTCCCCCTCGGGGAGCAGCCCGCTCGCGGTGACCAGACCCATCAGCGGGGTGCGCAGTTCGTGGGCGACGTCGGCGGTGAAGTGCTGCTCGGCCAGGAGCCGCCCGAGCAGGCTGTCGGCCATCGAATCGACGGTGGCGGAGATCTCGGCGATCTCGTCGCTGCCGCGGCCGGCCCCGGTCCTGGCGGCCAGGTCACCGGCCGTGATCCGGCGTGCGGTCCGTGCCACCCGCCGAAGCCTGCGGTTGGGCAGTTCTGCGGCGAGCGCCGACAGCGGTACGACGACGGCCAGCGCGAGCAGGGAGTACTTCCACATGTGCCGGTCCAGGGCGCGCCGGGTGAGCAGGTCGGGTGTCATGTCGACCTCCACCGCCACGGGGCTGCCTCGGTACGTTTGTGCCGCCCACATCGAGGGGTGGTCCCCGGGGCCGTCACCGTCGTACCAGGTGGCATACCCGTCCCTCAGCCCCTGCGGGCCGCGGAGTCGGCGCAACAGTTCGACGGGCATGGCCCCGGGCGACATGCGAAGCGAGTCGGGCGGGGTGGCGTCCCGTTCGTGGTCCTGCAGGTCTCGGGACAACTGCGTCACGGCCTTGGCCCTGCCGTCGTTCAGGGACCGGGCCAGGGTGCTGCGGTGGACCAGCACCCCGACGGTCAGCGCGATGGCGCAGCAGGCCACGGCGACAAGCACAGCGATCTTCCAGCGCAGTGAACGCCAGTTCAGCAGGTCGCGCAGGATGCCCACGTCAGCGCCGCAACTTGTAGCCGAAGCCGCAAACGGTCTGGATCCGCGCGGCTCGGATCTTCCTCCGCAGCCGCTGGACGCACAGGTCGACCACGCGGCTGTCGCCGTCCCAGCCGTAGTCCCACACGTTGCGCAGCAGCATGTGCCGGTCCAGTACGACGCCGGGGTTCGCGGCGAACTCCAGCAGGAGCCGCAGCTCGGTGGGGGCCAGCGCAACCGGTTCGCCGGTCGGGGGGTGGTGCGGCACGTCCGGGGCGGTGGCGGGGTTGAAGGTCGCCCGCCGCAACAGCGAGCGGATCCGGGCCACCAGCACCGCGGTGTCGACGGGTTTGACCACGTAGTCGTCGGCGCCCGCCTCCAGGCCGGAGACCACGTCCAGGGCGTCGTCGCGCGCGGACATCATCCGGATCGGGTCCATGCTGGTCTCCCTGACTCGGCGGCACAGCCCGATGCCGTCGAGGGCGGCCAGCATCACGTCCAGCAGTAGCAGGTCGTGGCGGCCCTCCCGGAACAGTTCGAGCCCGGTCAGGCCGTCACCGGCGGAGGTGACATGGTAGCCGTAGCGCTCCAGTGCCAAGGTGACCGATCTGCGGATCACTTCGTCGTCCTCCACGAGCAGGATCGCCACAGGCACCAGGGCGGTTCCCCCGGCCACTGGATCCGACATCTCTCCCCATCGGACGTAGTTGCTGGAGGTCCATCATGCGACAGGGCATCCCGCCCTGCCGAATTCCGCCTCCACCACGCATACGCCGGCGCCGGGTTCGCCGGTGATGCTGTCGGGTCAGGGTTCGCGGGTCTGGGGGCTGTGGTTCGGGTCCTGGTCACCGAGATGGCTGTCGCGGTGGTCGGGACGGGGCGGGGCACCGGTGGGGGTGCAGCCCTGGCGGGACAGGTCCAGTTTCGATCCCTTGGCCAGACAGTCAGTGATCATGTAAACCTGCTGGCCGTAGCTGCGACCCTTCGTGGAGGTCACTTCCCCGTTCGGGCCCACTTCGCAGGGGTTGTTGTCGGTGCATTGCTCGCCGTCGTCGTTGTGGGTGTTGTGGATTCCCACGACCATGGTGCCGTCGGGGGCCAGCAGAGCCGAACCGGAGTCGCCGTGCCAGGGGGCGCAGTCGTCGCTGGTGGTGTAGCGGATTGAGTTGTTCAGCTGGTAGCCGCCTTCCCGCAGGTGCGGGACTACGGCCTCGGCGGTGCAGTGGTAGCGGGCGCCGACGGAGGCCACGGTCAGTGGGTCGCCTGCGCGCACGGGGGCGGACGCGAGCTGGAAGACTTTCGCCCCTTCGGCCTTCAACTGCGCGTAGGTCTTGTCCAGGCGGTAGAGCGCGATGTCGGTGCCGGTCATCGTCGCGTACACCAGCCGTTTCGCACGGGCCGTGGTCTGCGGATAGCCCTGACGGTCGACGATGGGCACCTCGCGGTCGGCAGGCTGGTCCACCAGCGCGGCTCCGGGCGCGGGCTACTGTCCTTGCACACAGTGACCGTTGGTCAGCAACAGCGCCGGGTCCTGCGGACGGGAGGCGGGGGTACGGATCACCGAGCCCGCACAGCCGCTCAGGTCCACCGACCCTTCCATGTCCGGGATCAGATCATCGGGGGGCACATCGGTCCCCGTAATGATGCCGTTGATCCAGTCGGCGTGCCTGGTGACATCGGAGTACAGCGTCTTGCCGCTCTCGTCGGGGCCGCTGACCACACCGGCCACGGCCCACTGACCGCCCTCACGGACCAGCGCGGGACCGCCGGAGTCCATGTTCGACGCGGCGACGCTGCCGTCGGCGCTACCGACGCACAACTCTCCGCTGGCCGCGTGTGACGGACACGCCGAGGCCGGCTGCACCACGGTGTCGGCCTCCCGCAGCCGCGTGGGGAAACACGCCGGATTGGTGCTGTCGTCGCAGGTCATGCCCCAGCCCATGATACGGACGGGCGTGGTGTCCGGCGGCGTGGTCGAGGCGATCCGCACCGGCTTGGCCCGAACCGGGGTCCGCAGGTGCACCAACGCGAGGTCGCGGCCCCAGAACCCTGCCTCATCGCGACTGGTCGCCAGCCGGTAGTAGTGGTCGACCTCGGCGACCTCGCCGCCGGAGGTGGTGTCCAGTGACCCGACCCGGACCTTCCAGCCACGCGGGACACCCGCCTTCGCATTGGTCGGGTTCCGGCTGGCACCGTGGCTGGCGGTCAGGACCCATTGCGGCGCGAGGACCTCCACCCCACAGCCGTGCTTGTCCGGGCGCGGCGGGGCGGGGTAGGACAGCTGGAACGAGCCCATGAACGAGTAGGCCCGGGTGGACTCGGTGCCACCCACGATGGCCTGCGCCGATAAGGGCGCTACAAGGGCCGCGGTCAGCGCGATCCCCGCCGTCAGGGCGGCGGCCGCCCTTCGGCCTGTCGACGTGTGCATGCGTGGCTCCCCTTGCGTCTGCCGTCGGCCATCGCTCCGGCGGGCTGGTGCTGAGGACAGCAGTCGGCCGCCGGCGCGGACGGGGGAGGACCGGCCGCCAGTTGAGCCTGCACCAACCCTGGTGACCCGACCGTCACCGCGAACATTGCGGCGGTGGCGACCAATATCTGCCGGATACGGATCAACGAGCTCTCCTTCTGTATTGACTCTCGTATGGGCGGCCCCGAAAGTCGGCCCGATTCCCCTTGCCGAACGTGAATGTGACGGCGCGTCATGACCGGATGGAGCCACCTGGTCACCTGGGGGTGTGGAACGGTCCGGCGCGACGGCCGCGAACGGGTGTGGACCGTCTGTGCCTCTGTGCGCCATGGGTAACCCCGCCGCGAGTCACCCAGGTCTCACCAGGCGGCGGCCAGTCCCAGCAGGCCGAGCGCCAGGCAGATCCCAAGGTTGATCACTTTGTGGGACAGGAAGACCGCGATGAACTCGCGGATCGTCGCGTTGGGCCAGAAGTACGCGGCGGTGGGCGCGCCAACGACCTGGCCTCGGACGCCGGTGCGGCGGGCCGTGAGCGCGGCACGGAAGACATGGAAGTTGTTGGTGACGACGACACGCCGGTAGTCCGGCTTCAGCTCCTGCATGATCGCCTTGCTGAACCGCAGGTTCTCCTCGGTGGTGCGGGAGCGGTCCTCGCGCTGGATCCGGTCCTTGGGGACACCGCGTTCGACGAGGTAGTCGGCCATCGCGTCGGCCTCGGGGAGCTCCTCGTCGGTGCCCTGGCCGCCGGAGGTGACCAGCACCGGGGGGTTGCCGCGTGCAGCCTGCGCCTCATACACCGTGCGCCCCCGGTCCAGCCTGTTCGCCAACAGCCACGGCACCCGGGAGCCGCCGATGAGACCGGAGCCGAGAACGACGACGAAGTCCACGTTCCGCCGGACCGGCAGCCGACCGTAGAGGAATGCGTAGCAGAGGAAGCAGAGGAAGAGGAAGGAGACGTAGCCGACCACCGGTATCGCGGCGCTCGCGACGCGGACGAGCGTGGGCGAACCGTGGACGAGGATCGCGCCGAGCAGCACGATGAAGCCGAGGATCGCCAGCCCGGTCAGCAGCGAGAGCAGGTTGGCAGGGCTCGTGCTCTCCTTGCGGACCATCTTCACACCGTTCGCGATCAGGAAGAACGCGAGCGCGAAGGCGCCCAGGCCGAGGAGCAGGCAGGTGCTCACCACTGTGGCATTCGAGACCGCCGACGGTTCCCGCGCCTTCTCCAGGGTCTCGTGGATGGCCAGGAGGATGACGGCGGTGCCGAGGAGGACGGCGCTGCTGAACCGGCGGGGGTCGTACGCAACGCGGGCGCAGAAGATCAGAAAGAACAGCGCGGCGGCGCAGGCGAACATCGGTCTCCTGTCGGGATCCTGGCCATTCGGTCGAGGGGCAGGGTCAGTAGGTGCGGCGAGAGTGGTGCGGCGAGCCGCAGGTCGCTGCCGAACAGGACGGCGGACCCGCGCGTTGCGGGCGGTGATCGACCGTGCGGCCGAGATACCGATCTGCACGCCGGAGGCCACGCGGGCACCTTGCCGGGGCGTTCAAGAGGCCGAGGAACAGCTCGCGGGTGTCAGACGATGCGCTTACGACCCCGGATGAAGATGAACGCGATGACGGCTGAGGTCAGGGCGAAGAGGACCGAGGCGCCGAACCACTGCATGCCGCTCATCTGCGAGATCGGCAGGTAGTCCACCGACCAGCCCACGAGGTCGAACTTCTGGACACAGACCTTGTCCGACACCTCGCGCGCGCAGGTGCCCCAGCCGTAGGTCTGCCCGGAGTGCGAGATGAGCGACCGGTCGATCTCGAGGGCGGACCGAGGTAGCTGCGGGAACGCGTTGATTCCCTTGTTGGTGGTGACCGTGACGACGTGGCCGAGGTCCAGCCGGAAGTAGCTCCAGATCACCTGGACGACGACGGCGAAGGCGAAGGTGACGACCATGGAGATCAGGGTGCGGCGCAGGAGCATGCCGATCACCACGCCGCCCACGAAGGTGAAGAGCGCGAGCGCGACGGGCACGGGTCCGGTGTTGTCGAACGCGGAGCCATCGCTCCACCCCAGAACTGTGGGCTCGTTCTTGACCGGGCCCCACCACCGGCCGAACGCGATGGAGAGCGCCGCCGTGCACACGATGAGCACCAGGCCGCCGATGCCGAGCTTGGTGGCCAGCCAGCGGCTGGAGGTGACGGACTGGGAGGCGACGAGTTTGGCGGTGCCGTTTTCCAGATCGCCGGCGAGCAGAGGGGCGCCGAGGAAGACGCCAAGCAGGATGGGGATGAAACCGAGGCCGTAGCTGACGAGTTGGAACCGTTGGCGGTGTACGCCCTCGGGCCACTTGTCGGAGTCGGGCCAGCCATGGGCGGTGAGGTAGTCCATCAGGTCGATGCGCTGATAGACGAGCCACGCCACGGTGACGGCAGTGGCGACGAAGAGGGTCCAGAAACCGGCCCGGTGCTGGCGCCAGATGAGCCAGTTCATGCCGCTGAGCCGGGGGCCACGGGTGGCCGTGGGGGACGCAGCGGACCCGTCGGGCCTGGTGGGCCTGATGGAGGAGGTCTTGGTTGGGTTGCTCATGCCGCCGCCGTCCGTGAACCGTTGGAGCCGTAGGTCTGGCCCGGGACGTGGGCTTGGGGCGTGATCAGCGGTGGCGCGTCGGGGCAGCGCAGGTAGGAGAGCAGGAGTTCCTCCAGGTTCGGTGTGTCGGCCTGCCACTGGCCGGTCACCGGGCCGTCGGGGCGGATGAGGGCGGTGACCTGGTGTCCGCTGGTGCGGTACTCGACGAGGGTGTGGCCGGCGAGCTCCGCCGGGACGCCCTGCGTACGTCCCTGCCACTGGCTGTCGCCCTCGTCGATCCGGACGCCGCGCAACAGCAGGTGGGCGCTGCGGAGTTCGTCCACATCACCGGCCATGCGCAGTCCGCCCGAGGACATGACGAGGAGGAAGTCGCAGACGCTCTCCAGCTCGCTGAGCATGTGGGAGGACATCAGCACGGTGGTGCCGTGTTCGGCGGCCTCGGCCATCAACGTGTTCATGAGCTCGTGGCGTACCAGCGGGTCGAGGTCGGACATCGGCTCGTCGAGTATCAGCAGGTCGGGGCGCTTGCCGAAGGCGAGGGCGAAGGCGACCCGGGTGCGCTGCCCGCCGGAGAGGGTGCCGATCCTCGCTTCCATGGGCACATTGCCCGCGCGGACGATGTTCTCGGCGGCCCGCTGGTCCCAGCCGGGGTTCAGCTCGTGGCCCATGCGCAGCGTCTCGGCCACGGTGAAGCGGGGGAACAGCGGCTTCTCCTGGGCGAGGAACGCGGTACGGCGTCCAGCCTCCACGGATTCCGGTGCCGCGCCGAACACCTTGAGGGTGCCGTCCGTCGGCTGCAGCAGATTGGTGGTGATCGCCATCAGCGTTGTCTTTCCCGCGCCGTTCGGGCCCACCAGGCCGCAGATCCGGCCGGCCGGCAGCCGGAACGAGCAGTCCCGCAGGGCCCAGCCCCGGCGGTACTTCATGCCCACCCCGTTGGCCTCTATCGCCGGCTCCTGCGCCGGGTCCCCGACGTCCATGGCACTCCTGGCGTTACTCACTGGTACCTCGTTTCCGGACTTTCCGTTGTGCCGACGGCCGCCGCGGTCTCGGCGTACCGCTCTTCCCGGACCGCCGCGACCAGCGCGGCCACATACTCCCGCTCCAGGCCCGCCTCGCGGGCCCGCCAGTGACCGTCGGGTGAAGGTGCCCAGGCCGAGCCGTGGTTCGGCCAGACCTTCGCGTTCCAGCTCCCGGTAGGCCTTGAGTGTGGTGTTCGGGTTGACCGCGCGGGTGTCGGCGACCTCCCTGACGGTGGGCAGCCGGTCCCGGCATCAAAACGCCCAGCCGCAGGGCCTGCTCGATCTGCTGTGTCCGCCGTCCCGGGACTGCGGACACAGGGGTGTGGGCAGCGGTGGGCGTCAGCCCGTGGCGGCGGGACGTCAGCTGTTCTGCGCGGGGGTCTGCTTCATGCCGGCGACGATCGCGCGCTTGGTGATGGCGCTGGTGTAGCGGATGGTGCCGGGCTTCACCACGACCCCGTACTCGAAGACCTTCTTCACCTGCACGGTGCGGTCACCGAGGAAGACATGGGTCTTCTTGTCGAAGATCCATTCCTCGCGTTCGCCGCTGGTCTCGTCCAGCCTCGCCACCGCGACTCCCGAACGGCCGATCGCGTCCTGAGCGTCGTTCACCAGCACCACGCCGGGGATCTTCGCGGCGGCCTTGAACAGTGCCGAGTAGAGATCCGCGGGCGGGTAACTCTCGGTGAGCAGATCACCGATCGTGCTGAACGCCTGCTGGTCGGGGGTGTTGCCCTGTCCCTTGGTCTCCTTGTAGATCAGCTTCAGCAGTTTGTCGGGGTCGGTGGTCAGCTGGGTCAGGAAGTCGTACGACTGGTGGCCTACGCCGGCCTTCGGGGTGTTGCCCTGCTCGTCGGGCAGGCTCAGCGTCTCGCCCTCGGAGTTCTCGTTGACGGTGGGGTCGATCAGCCAGCCCTTGGTGCCGTCGGCGGACTGCCAGATCTGGCGCTTGTGGAGTGCGTAGCTGGCCAGGCTGCTCTTGTTGTCGACCGTCTTCACGAAGGTGTCGGCCGTCTCGGACTCGATGTAGACGTACTGGCCCGGCTTGACCGTGGGGTGGGTTTCCTCGGCCGCCACCGTCGAGACCTGGTCGAGCAGTTGCGGCAGACCCTTGGTCGTCGTGGCGCCGACAAGGGTGGTCAGGGCAGGTCCGGTGGCGACGCCGCCAGAGCGCACGCCGCCGCCGTTGAGCGCCGTCCCGGCGACGACCGCGCCGGCCACGGTCAGCGCCATCACGGGCAGTGTGAATGCCGGGCGCGGCAGCCGGAACCCGCGGGTTTTCGGCCGGACGGGGGCTGCCACCATGGCGCTCTCGTTCCCCTGGATGTCCTGCTGAATGTGGGCCATCAGACGCTCCTTGTGGAACTGGTGACGGCCCGCCGGGAGATCGCGCGCAGTCTGGGGCAGGAGCGGGGCGCTCTCTTCCCACTCGGCCGGGATTTGCCGGGACTGGGTTGCTTTCATCGGATTCCTTTGGATACAGGCCGGATCAAGTTGACATGTTCTTCTCTTGTCTGCCGATCCGGCCGACCGAGTTCCCGATTTCGTCGCACGAGTTTTTCCGCGTGTCTTTCGGCGTGCATGTCGGCGTGCATGTCGGCGTACGGGCTCGGCGCTGACGTCGTGGCGGGCGCGCCGCCGAGTTCGGCCTCGGTGAGTTTGCGCAGCTTGGTGCGGGCGCGGGAGAGGCGCGAGCGGACCGTTCCGACGGGGATGCCGAGCGCCTCGGCCGCGGCCGTGTACTCCAGCCCCTCCCACAGACACAGCGTCAGGACCTCACGTTCAGGTCTGCGCAGTGCGGTGAGCGCGCGCAGTGCGGCGGCGAGGCGCCGTCGGTCGTCGAGCCGGCCCGCTACCTCGTCGGCGTGGTCGGGCAGGGCCGTCTCGGCCTCCGCGGCGGCGTTCGCCGCGGCCCGGTAACGCCGGTTGCTGCGGTAGTGGCCACGGGCGACATTGGTCGCCACGCCCAGCAGCCACGGCCGTAGGGAGCCGCCCTCGGGCTCGACCCGGTCGCGCAGCCGCCAGGCCTCCATGAAGGTCTCGGCCATCACGTCCTCGGCCGCGGACCAGTCGGGGGCCAGACGGAAGGCGTGGTTGTAGACCGCGCTGGCGTAGCTGTCGTACAGCTCGGCGAACGCGCTCGGATCCCCGGCCCGTACCCGGGTACGCATATCGGTGCTCACCTTCATTGACTGTCGAACCGTCCGCTCCGAGTTCCCGTGACCTACACCACAGGCAGGTGAGATCCGCGATCCCGCGTACGCGGGCGGAAGGCCCCCTGGAATCCGCCGGCCCGGTGCGCGCTCCCCAGCGGATGGCCGTGTACGGGGACCCGGCCGCGCGCTCTACCGCCGGCCTCTGATGTCGGCGACGCGGCCGTCGGCCCCCGCACGCTGCTCCAGAGTGTCGGCGGCTGCGGCCGTCCGGCCGACTGCGCGGGGGGCGCGCAGGGCGTACCCCACCAGGACGACACCTGCGAGCAGCAGGAAACCGAGTCCGCTGAACACCACACCGGTCCACCCGAAGGCGGAGAACAGCACCCCGGCGACTGCGGATCCGACGGCGCCTCCAGCGAAGACCGCGAAGATGTATACGGTATTGAGCCGAGCCCTGATCGCGGGGCGCGCGGCGAAGATGCGCGCCTGGTTGGCTATCTGACCGCTGGTCGTCCCGTATCCGAGAAGGTTGCAGCCCACGGCGAGGGCGATGAGTGACTGGCCGGCGAACCCGAACAGTGCGAAGGCGAGCAGCGCCGACGTGAGGGACAGGACATTGACGTTGCGCGTGCCCCATCGGTCGGTGAGGCGCCCCGAGTAACGGGCGGCCAGGGCACCGGGCACGCTGAACAGGCCGAAGAGCCCGATCACCGCGGGGCCCAGCGAGATCGGGGCCGCGGTGAGGTGGAAGGCGAGTGCCGACCAGAAGGCGGAGAAGGCCGCGAAGACCGTCGCTCCCAGCGCGGCCGACAGACGCAACGGAGCGTGTTCGGCGATAAGCCCGGGGAGCGACGCCAGCAGACGGAGGTAGCTTTCCGAGGCTTCGGTCGGGGTCGGCCGGTCGTCCGGCATGTAGCGCGGAAGGACCAGGAGCAGGGCTCCGGTGGCCAGGGCAGCGATGACGAATCCGGCCCGCCAGGTACCTGTGGCCTCGGCGATGAGGCCGGCGGCGGTGCGCGAGAGCAGGGCTCCCATGGTCAGTCCCGTCCCCACCGCGCCCAGGACGCGACCGGCATTTCCGGGAGTCGCCATGGAGACGACGGTCGGCATGATGACCTGTGGCAACACGGTGCTGGCAGAGAGTATGAGGGTGGCCATGCTCAGCAGAGCGACCGAGGGGGCGAAAGCGCCCGCGAGGAGGGCGGTGGCGGTGACGGCCAGCAGAAGGACGGACAACCGGCGAAGCCGAACGGTGTCAGCAAGCGGGACGATGGCGAGGATGCCCAGTGCATAGCCGATCTGTCCTGTCGTGGCCACCAGCCCGGCAGCGGAGGGCGATATCCGAAAGCCCCGGGCGATCTCGTCGAGGAGCGGTTGGGTGAAATAGATGTTGGAGACGGTGATCGCAGTCGCGGTGGCGAAGACGGGGACGGTTCCCCGTTTCGTGCCCGGGCGGGTGGCTGCGCTGGTCATGGGGTCCTTAAGTGCGTGAAGCACGGGTTGTGATGGGCGCAGGCGCGATCGCGTCGACCGGACGCAACAGCGGCTGTCACGGTGGGTTCGGCACGCCGTGGCGGTCCGGTGCCGATGAGCAGGCCGGTCCCTGTGCTGCCCGTTGGATACGCCCTGTCTGCGTGCAGGCGTGGCCGCAGCGACTGCACGCCTGCCGAAGCAATGCCTGTTCGCGACATGGAGCCGGTAGGACGATCTGGCGCCGGGCGGCACCGGGAACATCGCCGTCGAGCGCATGCGGCGCAATCGCGCTTTCGCGGCTTGGGGGACTGGCACCGCTCGTTGCTCAGGCGGTCACGCCTACGAGACCGGAACCGCTGATCACGGACAGCGACGCAGCCGTGGACGGGAACACCGGAGACCTGTCCGAGGAGCGCCCTGAGCGGGTGGAACGGACGCCGGGTGCGCCTTCGCTCACCTCTGCGGAACGATGTGCAGGGCCCAGTTCGCGAGGAGAGGCAGCGGCGCGGGCCGCAGTCAGGCCGACCTGCTCCAGGTGAGTTCGGCTGTGCGTTCCGCGCCCCACAGTCGGATGGGAGTGGCGACGCCGAGTCTGAGGAGCGAGCCTTCGAAGCTCACCGTCCGCACCTGGGACCGCCCGATCCAGTTCGGGAAGAGGCTGGTCGTGACGTGGTGTTCGACGGTCGTGGGATCGACGACCTCGAACGGCCCGCCGTAGGCGACGTAGCCCGCCGCTGCCCGGGCCAGTTCATCGGCCGCCGCGTCCTCGAGACGTGCCGATCTCATGGGCGGGCGGTCGCCACGCCCCAACTGGGCGGACATGTATCCCTGAGGGGTGTAGACGATCAGGCCGTACGGGGTGGAGCCGAGGGGATGGATGACCTCCCCGTCCGTGCTCGTGGCGGTGTAGGACACGAGGTGCCATGCGCCGAGCAGCTTCCCACGGATCTCTTCACGGGCCTGGTGTTCATTCCCCACGGCGGTGTGGTCCGTAGTGGTCACGGAAGTGACTCCTTTCATTCCGGTCATTCCGGGAGAGCGAGCGGGCCCCGTTCGGAAGAGCGAACGGGGCCCGTGGCAACGGTCAGCGCTGGGTGAGTTCGCCGTCGACGAGCCGCCACAGGTGCAGCGGGTTCGCCTCGCGCAGTGGCTCGGGCAGCAGGTCGTCGGGGAAGTTCTGGTAGGTGACCGGACGTACGAACCGTTCGATCGCGCCCATGCCTACGGAGGTGAAGCGGCTGTCGGAGGTGGCCGGGAACGGGCCTCCGTGGGTGGAGGCGTAGGAGACCTCCTGCGGGATCGAGAAGGCGTTGAACACGATGCGCCCGGTGCGGCGCTCCAGGATCGGCAGGAGCTGTTCGGCGGCGGTGCGGTCGGCGGCCTCGGCGTGCAGGGTGGCCGAGAGCTGTCCGCGGAAGGCGCGGGCCACCTCAAGCAGTTGATCCGTGCCGGTCAGCCTGACCAGCAGGACGGCAGGGCCGAAGACCTCCTCACGGAGGGCCGGTTCGGCCAGCAGTTGCTCACCGGTGACCTCGTACAGCAGGGACTGGCCGTCCCCCGCGTGAACCGGGGCTGATCCCGCGCCGATCAGGCCGGCGCCGTCGTCCTCCATCCGCTGTGCGTTGCGGGTGTAGGCGTCGTGGATACCGGGGGTGAGCATGGTCCGTGCGGCCACCTTCTCCACCTCGGCCGTCGCCGCGTCACGCAGTCCCCGGAAGCCGGGTCCCTCGACGGCGAGGAGGACGGCGGGCTTCAGGCAGGCCTGCCCGACGTTGTACATGGCGCGCTGGACCAGGCCTGCGCCGATCTCGGCGCCGCGGGCCGCGAGGGCGGCAGGCAGTACGAAGGTCGGGTTGACGCTGGTCATCTCGGTGAACACGGGGATGGGGTCGGGACGCTGCTGACCCCGGCGGTAGAGGGCCATGCCGCCGGCCTCGGAGCCGGTGAAGGTGACTGCCCGGACCAGAGGATGGTCCACCAGCGCCTCACCGATCTCGTTGCCGGCACCCCGGACGAGGGAGAAGACGCCTTCGTGCAGTCCCGCCTCGGCGACGGCCTGCTGGATGACACGGCCCTGGATCTCGGAAGCACCGGGGTGTGCGTTGTGGGCCTTGAGGATGACGGGGCAGCCGGCCGCCAGGGCCGAGGCGGTGTCGCCGCCCGCCGCCGAGTAGGAGATCGGGAAGTTACTGGCGCCGAAGATCACCACGGGGCCCAGGGCCACCTTCTGCAGCCGGTGATCCATGCGCGGCGCGGGCAGGCGGTCCGGCTGCGCGGGGTCGACGGCCGACTGAAGGAAGCGGCCCTGACGGACGACGGTGGCGAGCCGCTCTGCGCCCAGTGCTCCTGGACGACGATGTCGCCGGGCTGAGGCTGGAAGTCGCTGTGGAACTCCCCGCCCCAGGTTCCGCGGGCGAAACTGTGCCGCTCCATGATGGTCCGCTGGGTGGGGTTGGGGTGATCCCACGTCTCGTAGTCCCCCGCCTCCCAGCGACGGTGCGGAACGAACATCACGCGGACACCGGCCTCACGGGCGGAGGCGACCACAGAGCGCAGGTGGTCCAGCAGGCCCACCGCCTCCGCCATGGGCTCCAGGTGCGGCCAGATCTTGCCTCCCTCGGACAGAAAGTCGTTGTAGGGGTCGACCAGCAAAACGGCCGTATGGCGGGGGTCATAGGTCTGGGACATGGTTCCTGCTCCGATCTGGATGATGACTGACAGGCAGTTTCTACATTACGTTCATCATCCTGAAAGTCAAATAAATGGCATATGAGCTGGCCTTACGCCACAGGGAGTATGATGGATATCATGCAGTTGCGTAGTGGCTACACTGCGCCGCCTCACGAAAGGCAGGGCCGACATGGGCCACTCACAGGCAGAGAAGGCCGCGACCCACGAAAGGGTCCTGCGGATCGCGTCCCGCAAGGTCCGCACCGAAGGCGTCACCCGCCCCGGCATCGCGGACCTCATGAAAGAAGCCGGGCTGACACATGGCGCCTTCTACACTCACTTCGACTCACGTGATGACCTGATCACCCAGGCCGCCGCCGCTGCCCTGGCCCAGGGCTCAGCGAAGATGGAACGCGCCGCGCGGAAGAACGAACAGGACGCACGGGCCGGTCTCGTTGACGCCTACCTCGCGAAACAGCACCGCGACGCGCCGGCCACCGGCTGCGCGCTGGTCCCGCTCGGTGCCGCCGCGGGACGCGGTGACCAGCACTTCCAAGAGGCATACGAGAAGCAGGTCCGCACCTACCTGGAACTGATCGCAGGCCTGGACGACGATGCCGAAGACGCCCGGGCCGAGGCAATGCTCACCCTCAGCGCCCTGGTCGGCGCTGTACTCATGTCCCGGGCCGTGGCCGACAAGGACTTCTCTGACGAACTACTGAAGACGGTCTCCGAGCAACTCAAGCGATACGCGTCAAGAACTTCGTCCCCCACCGCCTGACACCCGCCCCGCCCCCCGACTGGAACCTCGACTACGGCCGACTCGTCCTGGCGATCCGCCTGACGCCGCCTACCTGGCCCGGCGCGGACTGCCTGCGCGCGGTATGAGACGAGCCAGTCGGTTGCGGGCGTGAAGCCGATGGCCACCACGACACGACCACGTCTGCGTGCGTGGCGCTTTGCCGCTGGTGCAGGAGGTGCGGACGGGGCAGGGGTTGCAGTGTGCGGGGTTGAAGCGGACGACTGCGTAGGGGGCCGTCGCCGGGAGTTTGAGCCAGTTGCCGCTGATCTTCCCGTTCGGGCACGTGACGGTGCGGCGGTTGAAGCCGATGGTGAAATCCTCGCGAGCGAAGCCGGGGGGCCTGCCTCCGCCAGGCGGGGCTGGGCGGGAGCGGGTCGACCTCGCGGATGCGTTGGGTGCGGACGACGGTGTCGAGTGGCGCGACGGAGGTGTAGCCACTGTCGACCAGGTGCGTGGCGGGCAGCAGGCGGCGCCGCTTGAGCCGGGCGTGGATGTCGGGCAAGGGGTGCTGTCCGCGGTCAGGACGGTGGTGGCCAGGTCTGTGATGACGTTGACACCCTTGTCGTCGCGCGTTTCGGTGACGTGGACGTCTACAACGCAAAAATCAACTTCGAGTTCGAGGTCACAGCAGGTCTGACTGGTGACAGAAACGCGGCATTGAAGCTACACCCAAGTGTCCAGCCACATACGCGACCGCCAGTCGTCGATCGGGATCGCCGTGCCGGTGTACAGGGGCCAGAAGTAGATGAAGTTCCAGGCGATGAGCAGCACCAGCACGCCCGCGGCCACCGCGCCCCGTGCGCGGCGTCTGCCATCCGCCCCCGGCGGCCCCAGCAGCGCGCCCAGCATCATCGCCACGGCCAGGCACAGGTACGGCACGAAGGCGACCGCGTAGAAGGAGAAGATCGTGCGGTCCTGGTACAGGAACCAGGGCAGATAACCGGCAGCTACCGCGCACAGGACGGCGCCGGCGCGCCAGTCGCGGCGCAGTGCCCATCGGTAGAGCAGATAGACACGTGCGCAGCATGCCGTCCACCACAGGAGCGGGGTGCCAAGTGCGAGGATCGTCTGCACGCAGTCGGCTGTCGGGGGGCACCCGTCCTGCCCGGGTTTCGGTGACTGGTAGTGGAACAGCACCGGGCGGCCGAGGATCAGCCAGCTCCACGGGTTGGACTCGTACCGGTGCCAGGTGTGGAGCCCCACATTGAACTGGTACACCCCGTACTCGTAGTGCCACAGACTGCGCAGCGGAGCCGGAATCCACGACCAGGTGCCGCCGCGGCCGTCTGCCCAGTGCCGTCCGTAGCCGTTGTCGGACAGGAACCAGCCTGTCCACGTCGCCAGATAGGTCGCCACGGCGACCGGGGCGACGGACAGCAGCGATCAGCCGAGGTCCTTGCCCAGCACTGCCCGGTACGGGCGGCGGGCTCCGGCCACGCGGCGGGAGCCGACGTCCCACAGCATGGTGAGGACCATGAAGAAGGCGAGGAAGTACAGGCCGTTCCACTTGGTCGAGGCCGCCAGTCCCAGGAAGAGGCCGGCTGCGAGCCGCCATGGACGCAATCCCGTCCCGGCGCGGTCGCCTGTGACTTGATCCGGACGCGCGTGGCCGTCCTCACCCACTGGGAGGGCTGCCGCGAGCCGGGACCGTGCACGGTCCCGGTCGAGCAGCAGGCATCCGAACGCCGCCAGTACGAAGAACATGACGATGATGTCCAGGAGAGCGGAGCGGCTCATCACCAGGTGCAGACCGTCCACCGCCATCAGGGCGCCGGCCAGGCAGCCCAGTGCCGTCGACCGGAACAGGCGGCGGCCTATTCGGCACAGCATCAGGACCGACAGGGTGCCCAGGAGCGCGGTCATGAAGCGCCAGCCGAACGGGGTGAGGCCGAACATCCCTTCGCCGAGGGCGATCACCCACTTGCCCGTCGGCGGGTGGGCGAGGAAGGCCCCGGTGTCGGTGAGCGGGATCACCTGCGGGTGGGCGAGGATCTGTGGGTCGGCGATCTTGCGGTCCGGCCAGGTGCCCTCATAGCCGAGTTGCAGCAGCGACCAGGCGTCCTTGGCGTAGTAGGTCTCGTCGAAGACGAGGTCCTGTGGTTGCCCGAGGCGCCAGAAGCGGATCGCTCCGGCCATGACGGCGACGAGCACCGGCCCCAGCCAGTCCATCGCCTTCGCGACGCGGTACGCCAGTGCCCGATTGATGCCGGTGAGCTCCCAAAGGCGGGTTGACGACTCGGGAAAGGGCGGAACCAGGCGTTCGCGGGTGTCGGTCCGGGGACGTCTGGCGTATCCGAACAGGCGTAGGCGGTCCTTCCAGTTGCCGGGCGCCGCAGTCGGACGGGTGCTGTCGAGGACAGGGCAACGCGGCGCACTGCTACTCGTCACCGGATGATCCTCATACGTGGCAGCCGAGTTCTGGCAGCGGGCGGCGGCGCAGGCCAGTCCTGTGCTGCCGAGCGTCGTGCTGTGTGATCCCCACCTGGATGGTCCGCTCGAGGAGTAGCCCTCAAACGGGGTCGGTATTTATTTGCAGCTCCCTGACCTGCCTGGCGGCTTGCGGCCTGTGTGGGATCCGGACGCGGGCCACGACGAGTGAATGACGTCCGGGAGTCGTCGTCACTGCGGTAGGCAAACCTGGGCAGGAAGAACTGGGTGATGGCGCCGACGGTGAGTGCGTACAGCACAGTGCCGACGCCCACGCTTCCCCCGAGCAGCCAGCCCGCCGCGAGCACGATGATCTCGATCAGGGTGCGGATGACCCGTATGGAGCGCGTGGTGATGCCGGACACTCCGGTCATCAGTCCGTCGCGAGGGCCAGGTCCCAAGCGCGCGCCGACGTACACGGCGATGGAGAATCCATTGAGGAGGACACCCCCGACCAGCAGGCCGGCCCGGACCGGGAGCCCGAGGTGCTCGGGGATGAGTGCGAGGCCGAGATCCGACGAGTACGCCAGGACGAGGATGTTGGCGATGGTGCCGAGTCTCGGTCTCTGTTTGAGGGGGATCCACAGCAGGAGCACGAGAACTCCGACGACGGCGCTGATAGTGCCGAAGCTGAGGGACGTGTGGTGCATCAGCCCCTCGTAGAGAACGCTCCAGGGGTTGACGCCCAGCGAGGCCCGGACCATGACCGAGAGGCTGAATCCGTACAGGGCGAGACCGATGAGCAGTTGGGGAAGGCGTCTCAGCGGGTGCTCACGCAGGGGAACGTAGGCGAGCAGCGGCGCAGGAAGGCGCGATGCCGGCGCAGCTTCGGTGGGATGTTCCGGAGCGCGGTCATGGGGGTGCGGAGCGTCAGTGCTCACGGACGGACCTCCAGCACGGCGCCGACGGCCTGCAGGACGGACAGCGCCAGTCCGCCCGTCGTGCCCGACACCGTCCAACTGTTCGTGCTCGTCGTCACCTCGAAGTCAGGGGAGACGAGCGGTAGCAGGACCTGCGTGGAGCAGAGGAGCGCGAAGGTCGCGACCCCGGCGTGGAAGAGGGCGAGGCTCATCCGGCGGTGGCCGGCACCGCCCGGGGGCAGACGGGAATCGGCGGCGGAAAAGGCGGTGGCATGGGCGCCCGTGGTGGTGGACGCCCCTGTATCGGCAGCAGGCATGCCGCGAACGTACGGACCGCTGAATCCATCCGTCCAATGCACAGATACTCCTTGATCGTTCCTGTGGTGCATCAGCCGAGCCCAGCGGGGCTCCGCCATCGTCCGGTGACACAAGCAGACTTCGGCACGCTGCTCGCGCCGCATCTTGCGTACTGCGCGGCGCGGCCCGGACCGAGCACGTGACGCGTCCGGCGGGCCGCGTAGAAGATCCGGGTCCCGCAGAAGAAGTCACGTCGGGCCTGCCTCGGCCCTGCTGTTGATCCGAAACTCAATCGGCTCTGTTCGAGGGTGCAGCGGACGTGCTGGCCGCTGAAGCAGCCGCGGACGATGTTCGGCCGGCGCCTGCCTCGGTGGAAGAACCGGCGCGCCTCGGTGGCGAGTTGGACCTGGTTTCGGACCCGGCTGTGTATCGGCAGGCTGCGCTTGAGATCGGCGTTGACCAGCTCGTCAGGGTTGAGCCCGGGCGAGGGAACTGGATGCGCGACCGCATCGCTACCCGCAATACGACGGTTACGGTCTAGACCTCTTCGGTCAGGGAGATCCCGAGCAGTTCCTCAAGCTGGGAAATCGTTTGCTGGGGTGCCTTCGCGTGGACCGTCGCGAAGCCGAGATTGGCAGCTGCCGGGAGGTAGCCGGCGGTGTCGTCGACGAAGACGCACTGCTCGGCGGGCAGTTCCAGAAGCTTCAGCGTGGCCTGGAAGATCTCCGGGTCGGGCTTGTGTATGCCGTGGTGCTCGGAGATCACCACGGCGTCGTACAGTGCGTCGAGGTCGTATCCGTCGTAGAGGTTCCAGGGCGCGAGTCCGACGGAGTTGGACAGGATGCCGACCTTGATCCCTGCTCGTCGTGCCGCGGCAGCCGCGTTGATCATCAGTGGTTCGGGGCGCAGGTCGGCGAAGATCCTGCCCATCAGGTTGCCCGGAGCGATCCCGAGTCGCGCCGCCGCGGCCTCGTTCCACTGGTCCTGGGTGATCGCGCCGCGCTCCAGGTCGTGGGTGCGGCGGGTTCCTTCCTCGTCCAGGTACAGCGCTGTGATGCACGCGCCCTCGGCCAGTCCCTCGCGCTTTTCGAAATTGAGCACGGCGGGCAGCAGTGGTGTGGTCAGCACCCCGCCGAAGTCGAGGACGAGGCCGGCGCGGTAGGACATCTGGGAACTCCCCTAGTGATGAGGCTCATGTGTCGATCTGGGAAAGCGGGCCGAGCCGCGGCATCGAACCGTGCCCGGTATAGGCGACGCGAATGCACCCGCTGGTCGCGGTGCCGGAGGATCGGATCACGTTGGGCCGGCCGCGGCCCGAACCCTTACCGGACCCACCGGCCCTTCATCGAGGGAGGGTGTGCTTCGGCATCCAGCCACAAGCTGGACGGTGCCGCGGAGGCCCCCTGCGCGCAGCGCCTCCACAGCCGTGAGTCCACCGACCGAAGCACCGACCACCAGAACGTCAGCGGTCATGAGCCCAGCGACTCCGTCAGTCGAATGGCGGCAGCGGGGCAGATCGTCGCGGCCGTCCTCACCCGTTCGAACTCCTCCACAGGCGGCTTCTCCTGAAGCAGAATCACGACACCGTCGTCATCCCGCTGGTCGAAGACCGCAGGCGCCGCTACGACACACTGGCCGCCGGCGACGCACTTGTCCTCTTCCACCGTGACAATCATGAATTGTTCTCCGAAATATCCTGAGTCGTGCATACGAGGGAGCTCCGTCGGGCGGGCCCCCTGGTGTTCGCGAGGGCTCGCCCGGTGCTCACCAGGCGACGGGGAGGGCATCCAGGGCGTAGACGTTCGGTCCGAAGCGGTGGAAGGACAGCTGCTCGGCCGGTACGGCGAGCCGCAGGCCGGGGAACCGGCGGAAGAGGGGGACCAGGGCCATCTGCAGTTCCGCACGGGCCAGATGCTGTCCGGGGCACTGGTGGATTCCGGACCCGAAGGTCATGACCTGGATCGGTTCACGGGTCAGGTCAAGGGTGTTCGGGTCTCCGGAGACGACCTCCGGGTCCCGGTTCGCGTTCAGTGGCGACGCAACGACCCACTCGCCGGCCTTCACCGTGTATCCACCGATGGCGACGTCCTCGGTCGCCATCCGGGGGAAGCCACCCGCGACGCTCATGTAGCGGAGCAGTTCCTCCGCTGCGTCCGCCGCGGAGTTCGCGTCGTCGAGCAGGATGGCGAGTTGCTCGGGCTGCTGCATCAACGCCAGAGTGCTCAGTGCGATCGTCGACGCCGACGTCTCGTGGCCCGCGAGGACCAGTGCGCCGACCATGCCGACGATCTCATCGTCGCTGACTTCGCCGTGCCGCTGTTCCACCAGCGCGCCGATCAGGCCGTCGGTCGGGTTCTTGTGGTTCTGGGCCACGAGGCCGCCGACGTAGTCGTTCAGCCGCGTGAAGTTCTCGAATGCCTCCTTGGGCGGCAGCGAGAGGTCGACGATCCCCGCGCACATCCGGTCGAAGCCCCGGTGCTCGGCACTGGGGATGCCCAGAATCTCACCGATCACGATGGAGGGCAGCGGAAGGGCGTAGGACCTTGAACAGGTCTACGCCCGGTCCGGCTTCCTCCACCTCGTCCAGGAGCTCGGAGATGATGCTCTCGATCCTCGGCCGCAGCTGCGCGACGCGCTTGGGCGTGAAGGAGCCGGCGACCATACGACGCAGCCGGGTGTGCTCCGTGCCGTGGAACCGCGGGAAGAAGCCCGGCTGCGCGGTCTGCATGGCTCCGTCGGGCGCAGGGATGAAGCTGTGGTCGAGACGGGGGTCGTTGTAAAGAGCCCGTACATCGGCGTAGCGGTGGAACGTCAGTACCTCGACCTCGCCGTACTCCCGCTCGAACACCGTGACCCGGGTGGGTTCCTCGCGTCGGGCCATCTTCGCGAGTCGCTCGGAAGGATCGAACGGGCACCGGACCTCGCGGTCCGTGGCGACGAACCCGCGCGTCAGTTGCTCGGTCATGTTGAGCTCCAAGGAAGATATGGAACGTAAGCGTGAAGGCGCCCGAATCGCCGGGCCGCAGCCGGAATTGCGCGAACGGCAAGTTGTGTCGCCGGAGCCGATCATCACTGCTCGGCAGAGGGCCGCAGGAGATGTGACCTGGTCAGGTCGCCTGTCGGATCCGTGAAGAATCCAACATCAAAAGCAGGGTCACGGCATTGGGGCCAGACACGTGGCGCGGTCGAGTGCCCCGGCCCAGGGCCAGTCCATGCCGGTTTCATGGCCGGACGTCATCGTTCAACGGGTGGAGCGGCCGGGACCTCCGGCCGGACAGCTCCTCAGCGGCTCCGTGCCGACGAACGTGAGCTGTCCGCCAGGGTGCCAGCGGCGTCGGCGGCCAGCTTCGTGACCTCGGCGGCCGCACGGGCGGCTCGTCCGGACACCCGCCAGGCGAGCATACGCAAGGCGGTGGCCGGAGCCGGTGGGAAGACGCCGAGCTGGCCGAGCATGGTGATGTCGTCCCGGACTCCTTCGTGCCGGACCACCTTCCCGTCGCGGACGTCGAGCAGGTGAATCTGCTCGACGTCGATCTCACGTCCGGTCGGAGGGACAGCCTGGTCGAGCTTGCCGTCCCGGAAACGTACGAACGGGCCGGTGTGCCGACCCTGCATGCGCAGCCGGATCCAGACCTGATCGTCGTTGTGGGCAACGCCGAGGACGGCAAAGCGCAGGCCGCTGAAGGCCGACCGCAGCCACGCGCCCGAAGCCAGGGCGCCCGCCGGACCGGGGATGCTACAGGCCGGAGGCGCGACGGTGGCCTCGCGGTTGTAGTTGTCCTCGCCCACGACCTCGGCAGCCAGTGACGGGTCGCCCGTCTCGAGTATCCGGAAGAGCCCGTGTGCCAGTTCGGCGCTTTCCAAGGTCAACGTCGTCACCTCTCCGCTGCGCGGTTCTTTGCTGCTGCCACAAACCAGTGCTCGGCAGCCGTGGCGATCTGAGGCCCGCCTGGCTGGAACAATTTAAGGTTATAGAGCGCCTAATCAATACGTCAAACGGCCATCGGTAGCATGGGGCCATGGCATCCAAGCGCGCGTACAGCTCTCCATTGCGCGAGAAGGCCGCAGCTCAGACGCGTGAGCTGATCCTGCAGCACGCCACCGGACTGTTCGCCGACCGCGGTTATGGACGGGTGACCGTTGCGGACATCGCAGCGGCGGCCGGGGTCGCGTCGAAGACCGTCTTCGCCAGCGTGGGCAGCAAGCGGGACATCCTGGACCGGATCGTCGACGAAGGCGTCGCCGCTTCGGGCTACGAGCAGGCCATGGCACACCTGACCGCCCAGCGGACGCCCGAGGCGGTGCTCGAAGCGCTCACTCGCGGCACGCGGAAGGGCAACGAGGGGCAGTTCACCGTGCACGAGGCGATCCGCAAGGCCCTGCCCTCGCACGAGCACGGCGAGGCACTGTGGGAACGGGCGACCGCGGACTACCGTGCCGCCCTGCACGCCGCGGCCCGTCACCTCCACACTCTGACACCGCCCCCGCGCTGTTCGGTCGACGAGGCGTCAGACCTGCTGTGGTTCTGGTTCGGCCCCAGTGGTTGGCGCATATTCGTGATCGAGAACCGCTGGTCGTGGGACCGGACCGAGGAATTCCTGTTCCGGACCGCGATCGCCACGTTGTACTGACGGCAGCACCTCCCCGGCGCTACGGCGGCGCGGCCCTGGCCGTCGACCTGCCCGGGCTTCCCCGGTGCTGCCGAGATGAGCCCGGAGAGAGGGACCAGGGTGTCGTACGGGTACGAACGAAAGCTTCGCGCGCGTCCGCGGGATCAAGGAACGGTTCCGCAGTGCCAACATGGGCGTCGAACCGGGACTGCGGGCGTGATCGACCATGCCGAAGCTGCTGTTCGTAATGACGGGAGCCACGTACTGGACGCTCAAGGACGGCACCCGGTATGCGACCGGCTACTGGACCGAGGAATTCACGGCACCGTACAAGGCGCTCGCGGAAGCCGGCCACCAGGTCGTGGTGGCCACTCCCAACGGCGTCGTCGCGAACGTCGACATGATGAGCCTGCGCCCCGACATGGCAGGCAGTGCTGGGATCGCCCTGGAACTGGAGGGCATCATCCGCTCAGCAGAGGAGATGCGGCGTCCCATCCAGATCTCGGACGCCCGCCTGGACTACGACGCCGTTTACTTCCCCGGCGGCCACGGTCCGATGGAAGACCTGTGGGCCGACGCCGACACAGGCCGGCTGCTGACCGCGGCGCTCACCTCGGGCAAGCCACTCACCGTCGTCTGCCACGCCCCGGCCGCGATGCGGGCCACGAGGATCCACGGCGTTTCACCATTCGCCGCCTACCGTGTCACGGCCTTCACCGACGCCGGGGATGACGCCGTCGGGCCGCCACGCCAGTACGGCTCATGCTTCCAGGAGAACGCCGAAGCTCGGACCCACCCCGTCTGTGCTGGGTCGCAGGACGCCCGTTCCCGCGTCGGGCCCGCCCCGGACATCACCGAGCTGGGAGGTCAACGACGATGCGCACCCATCAACCGGACCAGGATGTCGTCAGGCCGGCGGGTGCTGCCTGCTGACATCGACTGGCGGCCGCTCCCGGCGTTCCCGCAGTCCGCCCGGCCGACGATCAAAGTCGGTCGGCCCACCGAACCCGCGCATGGCCGCGAGACACCGACCGCAATCATCTCCGTAGCCACTTCCGGCTGCACCCGGCGGCAGCTTCCGCCCGTCTTCGGACCCCACCGGCCATCGTCTACGGGCGCTTCGCCCAGTGGGGCCAGGGGCGGGCCAGGGCCGGCTCCCACCGCATCCTCCGCTCGTCAGTTCACCTTCGACACCTGATAGTGGGCGATGAGCCACTGGCCGGCGACATGCCTGAGGACCACGCCGAGCGTGACCTTGAGGGTCGGCCGGTCGGTGAATGAGAAGTCGACGCCCAGGTAGCCGAGCAGGACCTCCTCGGCCAACTGCCGTGTTTCCAGTACCTGGTAGTCCGCCGTCAAGACGAGGGGCTGGGATTCGTAGTATTCGGCGACGCCCTGACGGCCGACGGTGAAGGGACGAAGCCCCTGGAAGATGGCGTCCTTGGCGAAATGTGAGGCGACTTCCTGCGGCTCGTGTGTATCGATCGCGGCCTTCCATCGGTCCATGACTCCACGCAGAATCGCTTCCTGCGCTGCTGTGCTGGTCATCAGGGTTCTCCTCTCATGAAGGGGCGGCGCCGGGTGATGGGTGTTCCTTGCTCGTGGAACCTGCCTGGCGCCTGGACGCGGCATCGCGCAGGCGGCGGATCCAACGTTGCTTCCTGCACAGCCGCCACGGCTGCAGGAAACACGGGCAGGGGGCGGCTCGATCAGGCCGTGTAGCCGGTCGGGCCCGGGTCGTTGGGATGCGACTGTACGGCGGTGGCCACTGCGGTCATCCAGGGCCACAGGGGCAGTGTTCCAAGGACCTTCTCGCGCAGATCCGCCTCGTCGTCGGCGCGCCACACACCAATGCTGCGGAGCTCGCCCACCGGGCGCCACAGCCGGACCAGGTGGCCCGTGGAGGCGAGCTCCTTCGCCCGAACAGCCTCGGCAGCGCGACGCCGATCGACTTCGGCGGGGTCGGTGCCCTCGGGCACGGTCGTGGTGAGCTCGACCAGGAACTCTTTCATGGTCGTTTTCCTCTCTCAGTTCTGTTCGGGGTGGCTTCCGATGGGGACAGGGGCGGCCCATCACCGACGGACAGCGAGGTGAGGCGTGGCAGTGCCGGTTCACTGCAGACCGCTTCAGCCGAACGGCGAAAACGGAGCCACCTGTCGCCCTCGGCACCAGCGCTGCGCCGGAGGACGGACAGGCCTCCCACGAAGGGGAGGAGCCGCTGGGCCGCGGCACCGGCAGAGCGTTAACCGTGTGGCACGCAGCGGTACTGATACCCCGCCGTCGGCGCCGCAGGAGCGGCGCCGCAGGAGCGGCGCCGACAGGCTTGCGTCCAGCGGGCTGATCAGGCAGCGGTCTTGAGCGCAGCGGCGATCTTGACGGCACGCTCGGCCTGGATGCGGGCGGCGGTCCGGGTGGTGTCGCCGACGGGGTTGTTGCCTTGGGCGTCGACGTGAGAGGTGCCGTACGGGTTGCCGTCGATGAACTTGGCGGGATCGGTGAAGCCGGGGCTGGCGGTGATGCCGCCGAAGTGGTGGATGGAGTTGTAGAGGGCAAGCAGGGTGGACTCCTGGCCTGCGTGAGCCGTGGCGCTGGATACGAAGCCGCTGTAGACCTTGTCGGCGAGCTTGCCCTGGGCCCAGAGGCCGCCGAGGGTGTCGATGAACTGCTTGAGCTGGGAGGAGACGTTCCCGAATCGAGTGGGGGTGCCGAAGAGGACCGCGTCGGCCCACTCGATGTCCTCGGGGGTGGCCTCGGGGATGTCCGCGGTGGCGGCGTGGGTGGCGGCCCAGGCGGGGTTGGAGTCGATGGCTGCCTGGGGGGCGAGTTCGGCGACCTTGAGCAGGCGGACTTCGGCACCGGCCTTCACGCCGGCATCGCGGAGCTCCTTGGCGATCTCGGCGATGGTGCCGGTGGACGAGTAGTAGACAACGGCGAGCTTGACGGGGGTGGCCACAGGGACTCTCCACTTTCATGGGGGATTCGGTACAGGTGGTCGTGACGTCGACCGATTCGAATAATAGTAGACCGGTCGGCTACTTCAAAATGTGAAAGCAGACTTAGGTCGGCATGACGTGACAACGCGGCTGGTCAGGTGCGCTCTTCGGAGAGATTGGTGACGTAGCTGACAGGCTGCCCGGCACGCGGATTTGCGCCACTGTCGAGGACTCGCAGCAGACCCTTCGCGGCGGCGCCAGGGGCGAACAGGGCGTCATGGGCCCGCGCAAAGCGCCGACCGTCGGTAGACAGTTTGCCGACCCGCAGGCAGCAAGGCGTCACGCTACGCGGCCCCTGACGGGTGTGGCCTGCTCAGCGCGCCGGCTTGGTGGCCCACAACTCCCAGGCGATACCGTCCGGGTCGGCCACGGAGACGAACTCCGCATAGCCGGCGTCCCGTACCGGCGAACGAGGCACCCCGAGACCGTCCAGACGCCGGGCCCAACCGTCCAGAGCAGCCCGGTCGGAAACGGCGAGCGAGAAATGGTCGAGCCCGGTGCGGGACGGGTCGAACATGTCGCCGCTGCGCCGCAGGGGTTCGTGGACGGCCAGGACGAGCCCGCTGTCGGGGTGGTGCATGATCTGCCGTGGATGCCCCACCTCGACCGGCCCGGGCCTCACTCCGCCGTCGGGCTCGAATCCGAGCGCGCGCCGGTACCAGTCGACGCTGGCATCCATGTCGTGCACCACTATGGCTATGTGGGCAATCCCGGTGAACGTGCTCATGTTGCGTCGTCTTCCTCTCTGGTCGTCGGCCGCCAGTCTCCAGGCGGTCCGAACAGGTTGGGGACCGGCTCCGCTCGGACGAACCGGCGGGAGCGGGGTCGAAGCAGCGTGGGACTCACTCATGCGAGCAGCGCCGTCGGCTCGGCCACCCGGTGCGCGTCGAGTTCCTCGACAACGCTGACGATGTCTTCACGCAGTGCCGGGTCCGCGTATGGCTCAAGGTTCGGCCACACGAAGGCCAGGACTTTCAGCCCCGGGACGCCAACCGGTGAAGAATCTGCCTGACGGGCTCCGCCGTGGCGTGACGGTAGCCCGTTCCGGCCCACAGATTGATCCGCTCGGGATCGTTCGCCGCTGCTGCGGCTCTGCGTATCGGGCTGGTCAAGTGGTGCAGGGCAGGGTAACCGTCCGGGGCCAGGCCGCTGTACCGATCGGTGAAGGCGTTGCGCAGTGCCCGTGCCGGGCGGCCGGTGAACGCCCGGGTCACCACAGTCCCCTTGCGTGCGGGGTCAGCAATCGCAGTGCGGTAGGGGGCCGAGGTCCCGGCTTCGTCGGCGCGCAGCAGGACGGTACCCACCATGACCGCGACGGCCCCGGCCGCAAGCGCTTCACTCACCTCGTCCGGTGTGGCAATGCCACCTGCGGCCACAAGGGGCACAGACACTTCCTTCCGCACCGCCTTCAGCAGGTCAGGCAGGGGCACGAAGGGGGGCGTGCGCTGCGGGGTCCACGTTCCCGAGTGGCCTCCCGCGGCTGAAGCCTGTACGGCGAGTACGTCGACGCCTGCTTCCGCGGCTGCACTCGCTTCCACCGGCGAGGTGACCGTCTGGACGACCAGCGTTCCGGCCGCGCGAAAGGCCGCGACAACGGCCGGTTCCGGGATGCCGAAGGTGAAGCTGACGACGGGTATGGGGGAAGAAAGCAGTAGATCGATCTTGGCTCTCCAACGGTCGTCGTCCTCCACGATCCCGTCCTCCGCGGCGTCGAGACCGTATGCCCGAGCCTCCGGTGCGATCGCTCGGGCGAAAACGCGGAAAGCTTCGGGATCCACCGGTACGGGGCGGGGAGCGAACAAGTTGACCCCGAAGCCGACGCCCGCCGAACGGACGCGGGCGATCTGCTCACCCAGGGCCTCCGTGGTCTTGTACCCGCCGGCGAGGAAGCCAAGGCCGCCGCCACCGGCCGCCGCGATGACCAGTTCGGGCGTGGTCGGACCGCCTGCCATCGGCGCCGCCAGAACCGGTACTTCCACCCCCAGATCAGTGAGCGTCGAAGCCATCAGAAGTCTCCTTCCCGGGAACCTCGGCACTCCGCAGAAGTCCCCGGCCCGTAGGGCATGGGCAGCCCGGCGCCGGTCGAGCCCACGGCGGAGCGGCGCTTTCGGGACGGAAGTGGTGATCCCGGCCGAAGAAATCCCGCATACCCTGCTCCCTTCTCGGCACCGGTCCACCCACCTTTGGGGTGCCCATGGCCTCACCGTGCGCAGCCCCCAGGGCACTTTCCATGACGGACTTTCTCCCAACCGCTAGGCGTGGGCTCCCACCGCAGGTCATGGGCCGGCCGGAGACCGGGCTGCCGGAAACACCGCAATCATAGTCGACCGGTTGACTAGTTCATTCCGGTGACCGGCTCGCAGCGCTGGTTTTCGAACGACTACCGCAATGAAGGTCGTCATGAGCATTCCCGGCAAGAAGGTTGCCGTCGTCGCCGGCGCGTCTCAGGGCATCGGCGCCGGCCTGGTGGACGCCTACCGCAAGCTCAGCTACACCGGCGTCGCCACCTCCAGTGGCATTGCCGCCTCGGAGGATCCGGACGTCCTCAGCGTTCAGGCGACGTCACCGACCCAGCCACAGCCGAGCGTGTCATCGCCGCTGAGCTCGAGCGCTTCGGCTGCATCGACACCCTGGTCAACAACGCCAGCATCTTCGTCGCCAAGGCGTTCACCGGATACACGCAGGAGGACTACGACGCAGTCACGGGCGTCAAATCTGAGGCTCTGGCGATCGAGTACGCCACCCGAGGCGTCCACAGCAACGCCGTCGCGTCGGCGTCATCAAGACGCCGATGCACCTGGACAACACGCACTAGACGCTCGCCGGCCTTCACCCGGTCTGCCGGACGGGCGAGATCGGCGGCATCGTGGAGGCAGCCGTTCCCGTGGAGAACGCCCCCTTCGTCACAGGAGAGATTCTCCACGTCGACTGCGACCAGAGCGCCGGCCACTGATCCTTCCCCCCTCCCTCCCCCAGGCGTCCTGCCAGACGCCCAGGAGGAGCGCGTCTCGTTATAGACGACTGGTCGTAAACTTGCGTCATGGGACGTACCAGTGATGCGAGGGAGAAGATCCTCACCGTCGCGCAGGAGCTCATCGAGTCGCGCGGCTACTCCGGGCTCGGCGTGGCCGAGATCTGCAAGGCCGCAGGCGTGCCCAAGGGCAGCTTCTACTACTTCTTCGAGTCCAAAGAGGCTCTGGCCCTGGCCGTGCTGGACGAACACTGGGAGGCTCAGCGCAGTGCCTGGTCCCGGGTCCTGCAGGACGACGCGGAGCCGCTCTCGCGGCTGCGCCGGCTGTTCGAGGAGACCGAGGCCGGCCTGCGGGAAAACCAGCAGAACTGCGGAACCGTCTCCGGATGCATGTTCGGCAACCTCACCCTGGAGCTGAGCAACCAGACCGAGCCCATCCGCAAACGCCTGCAGCAGATCTTCGAGGCCCAGGTGGAGATGGTCGACCAGGTCATCGCCGAAGCCCGAGAGCCTGGTGAGACCGCTCTCGGTGACACCCGTGAGGCCGCCCGGTCGATCGTCGCTCAGCTTGAGGGCCAGGTGCTGTTCGCCAAGCTCTACAACAACCCCCAGCACCTCGAAGCACTGTGGGAGAACTGCCTCTCGCTGCTTTCCGTGCGCCGAACGAACACGGCTGCCGTCAGCTCCTGACCGACCCTGGCCCCGGATCGCTCGGATACTCGCTCAGCCGCGTAGTCTCCGTGGCGAGTGACTCGGCAAAGCCCGAGCGAGGCAAGGCCCGCCTGCGCGCCGGATGCCCGTTCGCGGGAGGCAACCTCACACGATCGGTACACCACTTCACAGGACGCGATCCATCGGCCGGCGAACCTATACTTCTCGCTGTAGGGAGCTGTTCAGTGGAGAGCTTCGACGCAGCAGGAGAAGACCGCCGCAGACACGGGGCGACGCGGATCCGGGGCACTGATCTGGTGACAATCCTGCACTGCGGGATCTGCGAGGCGGTGCACCGACTGGGTGCCGTGGCGGCAGTGGTGTACCTCCTTGACGAGGATCGCAACGAACTCCGGGCCGCGATGATCGGCGGCAGCCTGCCTTCCGTCTTCACACTTCCCGGGCGAATGGACGTGGCGGCGCCCTGGGCGTCGGCACGTGCCCTGGCGTCAGGGAGAGTGGAGGTTCTGGCCGACCCCGGCCCGAGGGAAGCGGACCAGCAGTACATGTCAAGCTTTCCTTACATGGCTCTCGCGGCTCCGGTCATCACTGAGAAGCACCGCTTCGGCGCCGTCACCGTCGTCCGGCTGGAAACCCATGGCGCCTACGGAACGGCGGACCGCGCAGGGTTGCAGGAGATCGGTGACGGGCTTGCCGTGGCCCTCGCTGAGCTCGCCGGGAGCGGCGCAGTCATCGCGCCCGGACCCACGCCGCTGCTCGTTCCGGTCTTCAGTCCGGAGGCGGACACCGACACGCCGGGCTGGGGGATTCCCGGTGTCCCCGGTTCTGTGGGCACAAGCCTGATGTACCCGCTTCGGCGTCTTGCCGAAATGCTGAACCAGGCCGCGACCATGGACGACATTGTCCGGGCAGCCCGGTCCTACGTCATGTCCCCGTTCCGTGCCCGGTCCCTGGTACTGGCCTCTGCCAGTGAGGGCCGTCTGTGGGTTCTCGGGCAATGTGGGGCGTCTTCCGGCGTGGTCCGGAACGTCCATGGCACCCGGCTGGACGCCCGGATACCGGCGGCGGAGGCGGTCCGAGGACGTCCGCTGTTCATTTCCGAGCACCGGCCGTCGGGTGACGACCCGGACTCTTTCGATGATGAGTCGCAAGCCGAGGCGTACCTTCCGCTGAGCGCAACCAGGTCGTACTTCATCGACCTTCCTCCCGTCGGTGGCAGCCATGCCACCGGCGTCTGCTGCCTGTCGTTCAAAGGCCCCCGCCGCTTCCCGACCGAGGAGAGGGCCGTGCTGAGCACGATGGCAGGATTGCTGGGTGCGGCGGTGAAGCGTGTCGAGCTGAGTGCAGAGCAGCACGCGGTCGCCGAGTGTCTCCAACGGCGGCTGCTCCCGTCCACGCTCTGCGAGCTGCCCCAACTCGCCGCCACCGCGCGGTTCCGGCCCGCCACAGGCACGTCCAAGGTGGGCGGCGACTGGTATGACGTGATCAAAGGGCCGGGCGAGCGGGTGGTGCTGGTCGTCGGCGACGTCGAAGGCCATGCCATGGAGAGCGCCGCTGTGATGAGCCAGGCGCGCACCGCGGTGACTTCTTACGCCGCCGAAGGTCACAGCCCCTCCGCGGTGATCGACCGGACCGGCAGGCTGCTCGCCGCATTCGGCACGGAGCAGCTGGTGACCTGCTGCGTCATCGCGCTGGACACGGCCGACGGCATGGCGGAGGTGGCCCTGGCCGGCCATCCCGCGCCGCTGGTGCAGGGACCCGACGGGACCACCAGCACGCTCGATGCGCCCGCCAACCTGCCTCTGGGCGTCACGCTGAGCCACGTCTACCAGGGACGTGAGCATGTTGTCGAGCCCGGGAGTGTGCTGATGCTGTACTCCGACGGCCTGATCGGCTGCGACGGAACCGACCCCGAGCCGCGCGCGAGAGCTCTGTTCGGTTCCAGCAGCCGGGAGACCGGAGGCGATCTCGAGCAGATGGCCGACCTCCTCATCGCCGACGCACTCGGCCCCCACCAGCGCCGCGACGACGCGGTGCTGCTGCTGGCCCGCTACGAGGACGCCGGTGGCGAGGGTGTGCCGCCGCGGACGGGAAGCCTGCACATCCAGCAGCGTGACCTGCACGGAGTCAAGGCCGCGCGTTCTTTCGTGGACGACCGGTTGAGCTCCTGGGGGTTGGCGGAGATCTCGGACACCCTCCGACTCATCGTCTCCGAGATCGTGACCAACGCGCTCATCCACGCAGGCAGCGACGTCGACCTGCGCCTGCGGGCCTTTGCGGACCATGTCCGGCTCGAGGTACGGGACTCCGACAGCAACCCACCCGTCCCCTCTCCCCTGGCGCTCGCCGAAGAAGAGAACGCACAGGCCGAGCACGGCCGCGGCCTCCTCATCGTGGAGGCCCTGTCCAACCAGTGGAACACCTCCCCGAACGGCCGCGGCAAAACGGTGTGGCTGGATGTGGCCATTCCGGATGCCTGAGCCACTTGGTGATGCAGTCCAGGCCGAGTGAACCGCTCCCGGGTCGTCAATTGTCCAGCAACCCGGTCGGGTAGCGACGGCGCATTGCTGCGCCGCCGCCCCCTCGGAACCGTGCATGCGACTTATCACCGCACACGGCTCGGGCAAGCCACAAGGGCTG